>NZ_DASWYS010000126.1:0-4663 GCF_036404855.1 Roseateles sp. | reverse complement strand
GCCCGCCTGCAAAGGGCGCTGGACAGTGAAGAGTTGCTGCTGCACTACCAGCCGCAGATCGACTTGCGCACGGGGCAGATCATGGGCGTCGAGGCCTTGCTGCGCTGGCAGCACCCCGAACGCGGCCTGCTCGCGCCAGCCCACTTTCTGCCCCTGATCGAAACCACGGGCCTGGCCGTGCAGATCGGCGACTGGGTCATCGAAAAAGCCCTGGCCCAGACGGCGGCCTGGGCGCGCGCCGGCGTCAACAGCGGCAAGGGCCTGCCCGTCAGCGTCAACGTCGGCGCCCGCCAACTGAGCCGCCACGACTTCCCGCAGCGCCTGCAGGAGCTCATCCAGCGCCAGCCGCCCCAGGTGGCACAGTTGCTGCACCTGGACGTGCTGGAGACCGACGCGCTGACGGAGACGGCAGCGACGCAGGCGCTGATCCAGCGATGCCTGAGCCTGGGCGTGGGCATTGCGCTGGACGACTTCGGTGCAGGCTATTCACGGCTGGGCTCCCTCAAGCGACTGCCGGTGGACACCCTCAAGCTCCACCGCAGCTATGTCCAGGGCATGCTGGGCGACGCCCAGGATCTGTCCCTCGTGGAGAGCGTCATCGGCCTGGCGCGCAACATCGGCTGCACCGTGCTGGCCAAGGGCGTGGAAAGCCGCGCCCACGCCCGCGAACTGCTGCGTCTGGGCTGCCGCCTCGGCCAGGGCAACGGCATCGCCGCCGCCATGCATCCCATGGCACTGCCCGGGTGGATGGAGGCCTTCGCCAACAGCAACTGGGCCGGGCAGTTGCGCAGCGCCTCACAGGCACCTCTCTAAAATCCAGGGGTGATTCCCCAAGGCTTCATCCAGGATCTGCTGTCCCGCGTCGACATCGTCGACGTGGTGGGCCGCCACGTCGATCTGAAGAAGGCAGGCATCAATCACAAGGGGCTGTGCCCCTTCCACGGCGAAAAGTCGCCCAGCTTCATCGTCAGTCCCAGCCGCCAGACCTATCACTGCTTCGGTTGCGGCGTGCACGGCAATGCCATCGGCTTCCTGATGGAGCACACGGCCGCGAGCTTCGTCGAAGCGGTGGAGGACCTGGCCCAGCAGGTGGGCATGGTCGTGCCACAGGACGATCGCAGCCCCGAGCAGCGCGAGCGCGCCAAGGTCGAGAAGGCCAGGCAGCAGAGCCTGACCGACGTGCTGGCACGCGCCACGGAGTTCTACAAGGCCCAGCTGCGCAAGGCCCCCCGCGCCGTGGCCTACCTGAAAGGCCGCGGCATGACCGGCCAGATCGCAGCCCGCTTCGGCCTGGGCTACGCGCCCGAGGGCTGGCGCTCGCTGGCCAGCGGCTTCCCGTCGTATGACGACCCGCAGCTCGTGGAGTCGGGCCTGGTCATCACGCCCGAGGTCGGCCCCGGCGAGGAGGCCAAGCGCTACGACCGCTTCCGCGACCGCGTCATGTTCCCCATCCGCAACGTCCAGGGCGAAGTCATCGGCTTCGGCGGCCGCGTGCTGGACAAGGGCGAACCCAAGTACCTGAACTCGCCCGAGACACCGGTCTTCCACAAGGGCCGGGAGCTGTACGGCCTGTATGAAGGCCGTCAGGCCATGCGCCAGCGCGGCTACGCGCTGGTCGTCGAGGGCTACATGGACGTCGTCGCGCTGGCCCAGTACGGCATCGCCAACGCCGTCGCCACGCTGGGCACGGCCTGCACCGCCGAGCACGTACACAAGCTGTTCCGGCACACGGACACGGTGGTCTTCAGCTTCGACGGCGACGCCGCCGGCCGCCGCGCCGCCGTGCGCGCGCTCGAGGCCGCCCTGCCCCACGCGACCGAAACCCATACCGTCAAGTTTCTCTTTCTGCCTCCCGAGCACGACCCCGACTCGTACGTCCGCGAACTCGGTGCCGAAGCCTTTGAGCGCTGCGTGGAGACTGCCGTGCCGCTGTCGCGCCAGCTCAGCCAGGTCGCTGCCGAGGGCTGCGACCTCGGCACCCCCGAGGGGCGCGCCCGCATGCTCAACCAGGCCCGGCCGCTGTGGAGCCTGCTGCCCGAAGGCCTTTTGCGCCGCCAGTTGCTGGGCGAGCTGGCGCGGCAGGGCCAGATGCCCGAAGCCGAGCTGCAGGCGCTGTGGCTGGGCGAGCCGGCCCCGGCGCCCGCCCCCGCCGCTTCTGCGCCGGCCGCGCCGACCGAGAAGCCGCGCTGGCAGCCCAAGCCCGAGTGGAAGGGCAAGGGCGACTGGAAGGGCAAGGGCGACTGGAAGCGCAAAGGCCGCGAAGAGGAGGCCCGCCCCGCCGGCCCGCGGGCAGCACCGTCCACCCCGATGGACAACGCCGTGCGGCTGCTGCTCCAGCACAGCGAACTGTGGGAGACGCTCGCGGACGAGGACCGCGCCCTGCTCCACGACCTTTCCGGCGCGCACGGCGCTCTGGTCCACTGGCTGGAACGCCACCTGACCCACCATGGTCCCAGCCCCTGGGCGGTCATCCAGCAGGGGCTGGCCGCCGACGGCTTTGGCGAGGCCGTGAGCCGCCTGACCAGCCACCTCCAGGCACTGGGCATCGAGGAATCCGACCCCGCGGGCGACCTGGCACGTGCCGTCACCGACCTGCGCTCGCGCGCCTCGACGCCCCTGCCCGGCGGCGGCGGCGCCACCGATGATGAGCGCCGCCGCGCGCTAGAAGCCCTCGCCCGCACCCGCGAACGGCACGGGATTGCACCGCCCAAACCGACCGATCTTTGACCTTGCGCTGAAATTGGACGATAATCTCGTGTTTTCCGCGCGCGTCAACAAGAGTGACGGCAGAGAGATGCCGGACCCCGGCCACCCAGCGACACTGGGCAACCCAACGGGACGACCCAAGGGGTTTTAAAGGCCAACTCATCCGCCACCTCTGCACTCCAAACGATCACGCCAGCTTGTTCGCGCCACGCCAGGGTCCCTCGGCCAATATGGTTGACACCCGGCGACGAAAGCCACTGCACCCATGCCCCGCCGGTTTGAATCCGAGCCCGGGCAGGCTGCGGTGGCTGCTGCATTTCTGAATTGACCGCGCAAACCCGAAGGACCTGCATGACCGCCAAGAAGACCGCGCCCAAGGCCAGCCCCGCTCCCGCCGAGGAGCCCAAGAAGAAGACGGCCGTCAAGGCTGCCGCCGAGGCACCCGCCAAGGCAACGAAGGCAGCAGCCAAACCGGCTGCGAAGACGGCAAAGGCTGCCGCTGCCGACGAGGACAAGCCCAAGCGCGGTCGCAAACCCAAGGCGGAAACCACGTCCAAGAAGACCGGCAAGAAGGACGCCGAGGAAGACGAGGACTTCTCCGACATCGACGCCGAGATCGAGGGCGAGGAGCCTGAGGCGGAGGAAGCGCCCGCGGTCGAGGAAGAGACGGTCAAGGCCAAGCCGCTGCGCATGAAGGTCAGCCGCGCCAAGGAGCGCGCGCTGATGCGCGAGTTCGGTCTGGAAGAAACCGCCCTGACCGAAGAGGAGGCCCACAAGCGCCGCTCCGAGCTGAAGACCCTCATCAAGATGGGCAAGACGCGGGGTTTCCTGACGCATCAGGAGATCAACGACCACTTGCCCGAGAAGCTGGTCAGCGAGGAAATCCTCGAGGCCATCATCTCCATGCTCAATGACATGGGCATCGCGGTCTACGAGCAGGCCCCCGATGCGGCCACGCTGCTGATCCAGGGCAACACCACCGCCACGTCGACGGAAGAAGAAGCCGAGGAAGCCGCGGAAGCGGCGCTGTCGACGGTGGACTCCGAGTTCGGCCGCACGACCGACCCGGTGCGCATGTACATGCGCGAGATGGGCACGGTTGAGCTGCTGACCCGTGAAGGCGAAATCGAGATCGCCAAACGCATCGAAGGCGGCCTGCAAGCCATGATGCTGGCCATCTCGGCCTCGCCCACCACCATCGCCCACATCCTTGAGTACGCCACCAAGATCCGCGCCGGCGAGATGCAGATCTCCGACGTCGTCGACGGTTTCGTGGCCGAGGACGAGGCCGACGACTACGTGGCCGAGGAAGATTTCGACGAGTTCGACGAGGAAGACGACGACGACGGCAATGGCGGCTCCAAGGCGCTGACCAAGAAGCTCGAAGAGCTGAAGAACGCCGCTCTGATCAAGCTCGACTCGATGTCCGCCGCATTTGACAAGATGCGCAAGGCCTTCGAGAAGGAAGGCTACAAGTCGCTGGCCTACAACAAGGCCCAACAGGCCATCAGCGGCGAGCTGATGACCATCCGCTTCACGGTCAAGACCATCGAGAAGCTGTGCGACATCCTGCGCAGCCAGGTGGACGACGTGCGCCGCTACGAGCGCGAACTGCGCAAGATCGTGGTCGACAAGTGCGGCATGCCGCAGGAACACTTCATCAAGACCTTCCCGCCCAACGCGCTGAACCTGAAGTGGGCCGAGAAGGAAGTGGCCGCGGGCAAGCCCTACAGCGTCATCCTGAGCCGGAACCTGCCGCCCGTGCAGGAGCTGCAGCAAAAGCTCATCGACATCCAGGCCAAGGCCGTGGTGCCGTTGGACGACCTGAAGGACATCAACAAGAAGATGAACGAGGGCGAGAAGGCCTCTCGTGACGCCAAGAAGGAAATGATCGAGGCCAACCTGCGCCTCGTGATCTCCATCGCCAAGAAGTACACCAACCGCGGCCTGCAGTTCC
>NZ_DASWYS010000125.1:0-44953 GCF_036404855.1 Roseateles sp. | reverse complement strand
CCAGGCGCTGAGCGCGGCGCTGCTGCCGCCGTGCGGCAGGGGCGAGCGCCATGCGACGGGCACGGCCGCCGGCGTCGGTGGCGGGGCGGGCGGGAGCGTCATGCAAGCGCTCAGCAACAGCGCCAGCATGGGCGTCGCAAGGGTCAAGCGGGTGGTGATCATCGGGAGGCGTGGCGTTGGCGTTCGTACTCGAGCAGCGCACAGCCCCAGTCGGCGAGACGGTGGCAGGTGGCTTCGAGCTGGGGGTCGTCGGCCAGCAGTTCGGGGTGGAAGCTGTCCAGCATGGGGCGCGTCATGGAGTAGTCATGCGCCATGGCCTGCAATCCCATGGCGAGCTGGTAGAGGGCGGCCGTGGGTTGGGTCAGACCGGCATGGCGGGCCAGCAGGCCCGCAAAGCGATCGAAGAGGGGGCCGATCTCCTGCGCGACGGTGCGCATGAAGATGGGGCTGGGCGCCTGCATCTCGCGGAAGAACAGCTGGGCACTGCAGGCGCCGTCATCGAACAGGAAGGGCCGCAGGAAGCGGCAGATCGATTCGTGCAGGCTCAGGGCCGGATCGTCGAAACCCGTGAGCAGTTGCTGCAACTCGCGCACGGGCAGGCACAACACCTCGGCGTAGAGGCCGTCCTTGTCGCCGAAGTGGTAGTGAATGGCGCCGGGGTTCACGCCGGCGGCGGCACAGATCTCGCGGGTCGTGACGGCGTCGAAGCCTCGCTCGCCGAACAGGCGCATCGCTTCCTGCAACAGGCGGTCGCGAGGGGGCGGGGCGGCGGGCGGCTTGTCGGCGGGCATGGAGGCCGAACTGTAAAGCCAATCAAGCGCTTGCTTGGTCGCGATTTGTATCGTTTCTTCTCGTGGTTGAGTGGCCGACGTCCGTCGGACCGAGGCTGGCTGGGCAGCGGGAACGGTGCCTGCCAACGTTGGCGGGCGGCCAACGCCGCACCCGGCTGCCTGGCAATGGCAGCGTGTCTCACTCCTTCAACGGCTGGAGAGTTCATCGTGAGCAGGAGATGCAACCCCTTGTCGGCTTCGGTCGCAACGGTGACGGCCGGCCTGACCGTGACCGTTGGCGGTGGCGCGATGGGAGCGCGGTCGAGCGATGACACGGCCCCGTCGAGCGATGCGGGCCAAGCGCCGCAAACCGAGGCTCAGGCCGAACCGGCGATGCCGGTGGCGAAGCCGGCCACGGTGGTGGCAGACGCCAACCCGTCGCCCCCACCGGCCATCGCGCCGGGCAGCAATCAGCCCTTGCCGGCGCGCAGCGACCGCAACTGAACGAGGCCCGTCACTGCGAGGACGCGAAAGCCCGGACCAGGTCCGGCGCGGGCCGCAGCGAGCCGACGTCGATGCCGCGCCAATTGCGCAGCGCGAGGTGGCTGTAGCTGCGCAGCACCTCGTCCCCGCTGCGCAGCAGGGCCTGGGCCACCGTGGCCATGGTGGCCTCCGCGGCGCGTGCAGCCCCGTCGTCGATCTTCAGCGCCAGCCCCAGGCCCAGCTCCGGCAAGACCGCGCAGTAGACGCCCTCGGCGCCGATCTTGCAGAACAGGCGCTCGCCGAAGGTCTGCATGACGCGGGTGTCGAAGCGGTCCGTGCCGCCCACCATGAAAGGCGCCGCCGCGACGGCCTGGCGCAGCCGGCGTGCCGCGCGTGCATGGCCCTCCGACAGGCCCAGGCCTGTGCCGCAGCGGGCGAACGCGAGGGCCAGCGAGCGCAGCGGCAGCGCGAAGGTCGGAATGGAACAGCCGTCCGTGCCGCGCGGTGCCCGTTCGACGTCGACGCCTGTCGCGGCTGACAGTGCCGCAGACACCTCGCGCATGACGGGGTGCTCAGCCGCGACGTAGCCGCGCACAAACGCCGCCGGCTCCGTGCCACCACTGCGCGCCATCAGGCAGGCTACGCAGACGAAGCCGCTGTGCTTGCCGGAACAGTTGTTGTGCAGCGGCGTGGCCAGCTCGCCGCGGGCGACCATGCTGCGCAGCACCGGTTCTCGGCTGGGCCATTGAGTGCCGCATTCCAGCGCGTCGGCCGTCAATCCCAGCCGGGCCAGCACGCCCGCGGCTGTGGTCACATGTTCAGGCTCGCCACTGTGCGAGGCGCAGGCCAGGGCCAGTTCGGCATCGCTCAGCCCGTAGGCGTCGGCGGCGCCGCTGGCCACCAGAGGCAGGGCCTGCAGCAGCTTGACGGCCGAGCGCGGGAAGACGGGGCGGTCGATGTCGCCCAGCGCCGTGTGCACGCCGCCAGAGGCGTCGACGACGGCCAGCGCGCCGGCATGACGGGACTCGACGGCGCCGCCGCGCAGGACTTCGATGAGAACGGGGTTCATGTCGCCAGTCTAGGGTGGCCGGGGCCGGTGATCATGACCGCCGCGACCCTAGTCGACGTGCACGCGATTGCGCCCGCCGCGCTTGGCTGCGTAGAGGGCGCGGTCGGCGCGATTGAGCAGGCTGTCGCCCTGCTGTTGCTGCTGCAGGGCACCGCCGGCGATGCCAACGCTGATGCGCACGATCAACCCTGGCGTGATGGCGGCCCAGTCATGTTCGACAACGGCCAGGCGCAGGCGTTCGCAGATCTCGGCGGCCTGTGGCGGTGCGATGCCCACCAGCACGGCCAGGAATTCCTCGCCCCCGATGCGCGCCATCAGGTCGGCGCTGCGCAGGCGGTGTCGCAGCAGCTGGGCGAGCTGCTGCAGCACGGCGTCACCCACGGCGTGGCCGTGGGTGTCGTTGATTCTCTTGAAATGGTCCACGTCCAGGGCCGCGACGCTGATGACTTGGCCGGCCACGCGTGCACCTTCCACCAGCAGGGGCAGAGCGAACTCGGCGTGGCGTCGGTTGTGAAGCCCGGTCAACACGTCCTCGTGGGCGGCGCGGTCCAGCGCCATCGCATGCTCGCGCAGGCGCTGCTGCTCGTTCTCGAGATGGGCCGCTCGTGCGCGCTCGCGGCGGGCGTCGGCGGCCGCGCTGTCGGCACGCGCCTGGGCTTCCTCGACCTGGTCACGAATCAGGATGACTTCGGTTTGGAGCACCAGGTTGTCGCGGCTGAACTGGCGGTCCAGGCCGACGAGTTCCTCCAGCCAGCTCAGCGCCTCGCGGTACTGGCCGCAGGCTTTGTGCGTTTCGTAGAGGGCGCGTACCAGCCGCCGGCGCAGGTTGGGCGGTGGCTCGGCGGCGGCGCTCAGCAGGGCTGCCAGGAGGCGCGCCGCCTGCAGGGGCTCGCCCTTCAGACGCAGGAAAATGGCGCGCTGCACGTCGGCCTCGATGGCGAGCGTGCGGTAGCCATGGTCGTGGGCGAGATGGCCGAACTCGTTGAGCAGCGGCAGGGCCTCATCGAGCAGGCCGCCGGTCAGCAGCGCGCTGACGAGATTGGAGACAGCGACGGTGACCTGGAAGGGACTGCAGGAGCTGCGCGCCAGCTCGGTGGCCTGCTCGGCCGTGCGACGAGCGCTCGCAAGGGCCTCCACCAGCACGGCGGCCGGGGTTCCCGGCACCTGGGCATCCTCGACGCGGCGCAGCCAGAAATAGGCCAGGTTGTTGTGGCACGAGAACAGCACCTCCGGCGAATTGCTGCTGGCGGCGATCTCCATCGCCTGTTCGGTGGAGGCGCAGGCCTGGGCCTGGTTCTCAAGACTCGAATAGGCGACGCCGATGCGGTTCAGCGCCCAGGCCTCGCGCACCGGATCGCCCGTTCGGCGGGCCGCGGCCAGTGCCTTCATGCCCGACTCCAGCGCCTCGCGGCCCATCAGCAAATGGCCGTAGACGAAGCACTGGCTGGTCAGCGCGTCGGCCCGCAGGCCGTCGTCGCCCAGGCGTTCACCCAGGGCCAGGGCCTCGGTGGCGCAGCGCGCGCTGGAGGTCAGCCGGCCCAGGCGCGGGTACTGGTGGGCCAGCAAGGCCAGGGTCTCTCCGCGGCGGCGCAACTCCGTCGCCGGGCAGCCCAGCAACAGCTGTTCCAGCGCGTCGTTGGACGCCTGATAGAACCCCGCTAGGGCCTGCTGGTGCGCCGCCGCGACGGCGGCGTCGAACGCGGTAGCGTCGAACAGCGCGGCGTTGCCTGGAGAAACGGCGGTGACGAGCGGAGCGGGCATTGAAGCCGGCGATTTTGCCTAGCCCCAGAATGCCGAGCATGTCTGACATCGTTGTTTTCGGGATCGACTTCACGAGTGCGCCGCGTGCAGCCAAGCCCATCCGGGTGGCCGGCGGCCGGCGCCAGGGGGCCGTCGTCCGCTTGACCGGACTGGTAGCGCTACACAACCTGGAGGCCTTTTCCGCCTGGCTGGTCCAGCCGGGGCCTTGGGTGGCGGGCTTGGACCTGCCTTTCGGCCTGCCGCGCGAGCTGGTCGAGGAACTGGGCTGGCCCACCGAATACGTGGCACTGATGGCGCACTACGCGGCGATGCGCCGCGAGGCGATTCGCGACCGCTTCGCCGCCTTCTGCGACGCTCGTCCCGCCGGCGCCAAGTTCGCCCACCGAGGCTGTGACGGGCCGGCGGGCGCCAGCCCCAGCATGAAGTGGGTGAATCCGCCGGTGGCCTGGATGCTGCATGCCGGCGTGCCGCGGATGATCGCGGCGGGCGTGCATCTGCCCGGTCTTCGGGCCGGCGACGAGGGCCGCGTTGCGCTGGAGGCCTACCCCGGACTGCTGGCGCGTGAGCTGATCGGACGGCGCTCCTACAAAAGCGACACCAAGGCCGCGCAAACCCCCGAGCGTCTGATTGCGCGCAAAGACATCGTCGATGCGCTGGAGCAGGGCCGCACGCGGTTGGGCTTGCGGCTCAAGCTCAGCCATGCGCAGCGCGACGAACTGGTGGCCGACGCGAGTGGCGACAGTCTCGATGCGGTGCTGGCAATGCTGCAGGCGGCGTGGGCGGCAACGCAGCCGCGCTACGGTTGGCCCGAGAACGTGGACCCGCTGGAAGGCTGGATCGCCAGCGCCTAGGGTGGCTTCGCTGCGAAGGGCCCGGGCTGGCTGACGACCTGGCGCTCTGCGGGGTGCTCGCCCACGCACTGAGCGAGGCCCGACTCACCGGGTGAGCCGCGCGCCGGTGCTGGCATGGCCGATTGACTGGCGCCGGCCTCATTGCCGGCGCCGGCCCTTTCCAGTCCGACCCGCACAAGCACCGTTGACCGCAGAAATGCGGCGCGTCGCTGAGCTGTGTCCTCGAGGATTGGCGCGGCCGCCGCCGGCCCGGGTCGGCCTTCGTTTCGGACGATCGTCGAGGGCTGCGTTGCATCGGCTGCTGCTGGCCAAGGCGCTGACGCCGAGGCCGGCGCTCGCCTCGGCGTCATCCTGGGCGGCATCGCGCTCGTTCAGGGCAGCCGCTCGCGACGCTAATGCGTCGCCACCGCGCGCCAAGCCGCGGCGAAGCGCTCGAGTTCCGCGCCGTCCACGTCCGACACGGCCCAGTACTGCATCGCGCCATCGCTCCATCGCACGAGATTGAAGCCGCGGCGTTGCAGCTTCTCGGGTGCCGCGCCGTGCTCGGTGGGCCAGGCGTAGAGGTCGATCTTGTGCAGCCGTAACTGGTAGGCCAGCACGGCGGTGGGCTTGCCCCGCACGGCCTGCACGCGGCCGCCCAGCAGCGCGAAGCCTTGCTCGCGCAGCGGCGAGTCCAGCACAGTGGGCGCATAGTCCAGCCTGCCCTGGAACCAGGGCTTCACCTGATGACGGTCGCTGGAGGCGACCTCGTACGGCGGGCCCACCTGCAGTGCGCGCACATGGGCGGCGACGAGGTCGTCGGGCAACGTGCCGTCGGGCGTCAGGCGCGGCACGATCAGCACGGCCGTCAGCGTCAGCGCGATGCCCAGCATCAAGCCGCCAGCACCGGCCACGGCCGGATGGATGCGCGGTGCGAAGCGCGCGCGCCATGCTGACCGTGCCGGCGCCGCGGCCCGCGGCTCCTGCGCAGCCGCTTGCAGCGTCATCTGCGTGCGCACGGCCGCGCGCAGGCGTTCATCCGCTGGATGGCGGCTGGCGTGCTGCTGCAAAAGGCGGGAGAGGTCGTCGTCGTTCATCAGGGCAGTCCGGCCAGACTGAGCTGGCGTTTCAGTTGGGCGCGGGCGCGCGACAACCGCGACATCACTGTGCCGATGGGGAGGTCCGCGATCCGCGCGATGTCGCGGTAGTCCAGGCCTTCGAGCTCGCGCAACACGATGACCTCGCGCATCGGCGGGCTCAAGCGCCGCAGCGCCGTGTCGACAAGGACCTGCTCGCGCCGTCGGCTCAGCGCCACGAGCGGGTCGGGCACGGGGCTGGGCGACTGGGCCTCAAGCAGGTCCTAGGCCTCTTCGTCGAGCAGCGTCACATCGGAGCGGCCGCGCTCGCGCGCCAGGGCCGTGAAGCTGGCGTTGCGCACGATCCCGAGGAACCAGGGCTTCGCGTCTTCACCGGCGCGCAGTGAGGCGAAGTACCGGAAGGCGCGCAACGAAGCCTCCTGAACCGCATCCTCGGCGGTCGCGGCGTCACGCAGCAGCCAGCGCGCGAAGTTGTGCGCCGCGTCGAGCAGCGGCAGCACGGTGGTCTCGAAGCGGCGCGCGTCCGTCATGTGACTTCGAAATGGCCATCCATGCCCTCGTGGCCGTCACCGCAGAAGTTGTCGCACAGGAAGGCCAGCCGTCCCGAGGCCGGAGGTGTGAAGGCGAGGCGGATGACGCGGCCGGGCATGAGGTCGGTGCGCAGGTCCAGGTCGGGCACGAAGAAGCCGTGCGCGAAGTCCAGTGAGCGTATCAGCAGCACGATCGGCTCGCCGGACCTCAGCGCAATCACGCGGGGCGTGAAGTGAAAGCGCTGCGCCGTGAGCTCGATCTCGCGTGGCACCTCGGCGCGTGCACCGCCCAGCGCCGCGCCGGCGGCCATCAGCAGCAGGTGGCGGCGCTTCATGTGGCCGACACCGCGTGTTCAATGCGCTCGGCCCTGGCGTCTTCCACGTCCACCTCGCGCCAGCCCAGGCCGCGATAGGGCATGGCCGGATCCCAGGCCACGGGCAGGGGCTTCTCGGCGGTGCCGGGGGCGGGCAGCGGGAACATCAGCGAGCGCGCCGAGTGGTGGGCGATGTGGCCCGTCATCTGATGGTGTTCCTGGTGGATGTGGCCGTAGAACACAGTCGCGTTCGGGTGCGGCATCAGCAGGGCCAGCGCCTGGTCGCCATCGCGCGTGTGCCAGTCCCACTTGGGTGCCAGCGGGAACAGCGGTCGATGGGCCAGCACGACCAGCGGGGCATCGCGGTCCAGCCTGGCCAGCTCGGCCTGCAGCCAGGCCAGCTGTTCGGTTCCCAGCGTGGTGCCGCGGTCGGAGACGTTGTCCAGCGCAATGAAGTGCACGCCCTTGTGGTCGAAGCGGTAGTAGGTGTCGCCGAACATCTCCTTGAACGCTGCGCCGCGGTCCAGCGACGCGTCGTGCTCGCCAGGCATGAAGCGCACGGTCTTCACCTGGAGGTCGCTGACCACCTGCTTGAACTCGGCCATGCGGCGGCGGCGCTCGGCCGGGTCGTCGGTGGTATGGGTCAGGTCGCCGGTGAAGACGATGAAGTCCGGCGGGCGGGGCAGCGCGTTGACTGCTGCGACAGCCTTGGGCAGGGTGCCGCGCGCATCGGGGTTGGGCGGGCCCTGGAAGCCCCAGTGCGTGTCGGAGAGCTGCACGAAATAGAACTCGTCCTGGGGCCGGCCCGCGGTTGCGCAACCAGTCAGCCCGGTCGAGAAGATCGCCCCGCCGCCAAGGCTGGCGAGGTGGAGGAAGGCGCGTCGCTGCATAGCCGTTCGCTCGCAAGAGTGGTGACTTGATGCGATACCAGCTTTTGCCGGGTTTTATTCCCTGGCCTTCGCGAGGCTGCGCAGGAAGGCGATGACGTCGGCCCGCTCGTCGGGGTCGGGCAGGCTGATGCCCATGGCCTGACCGGGCACCAGGGCCTCGGGGTTGGCCAGCCAGCGGTCGAGGTTGGCCTCGGTCCAGACCAGGCCGGAGCTCTTCAACGCCGGCGAGTAGCCTGCGAAGCCCCGGGCCGTTCCGGCCCGCCGGCCGAACACGCCGCGGTGGGCCGGGCCGACGCCGTTGAAGTCCGGCGAGTGGCAGGCGGCGCAGCGGGCCTGGTAGAGGGCCTGGCCGCGAGTGGCGTCAGAGGCATGCGCTGGCGGGGCCATGGCAACCAGCGCGACGAGCAGAAAAAGCATCTGGGGCATGCTTGCTCTACCGCCGCAAGCGTGGCCTTATTCCCGGGCCGGCGATGTCAGGCCGCACCCTCTCCCGGGCGGGACTTGCGCCGTTGCATCAGCCCGTCCAGCGCGCGCTGCGTCGAGGCCTGCAGCGGGTCGTTCAGCTGCTGCCGCAGGTGCAAGGCCTCGCAGAAGCTGGCCTCGGCGTCCTGCCATCGGCCTTGCTCGACCTGGCTGCGGCCCCGGTGCTGCAGCACGAACGACTGCAGGCGCCGCCAGCCTCCCTCGCGGGTGAGCGCCAAGGCCTTGGCGAAGACGCTGTCGGCTTCGTCGCGCCGGTCCAGGTACTGCAACGCGGTGGCGTAGGCGTTCCAGAACCATCCCGTCGCCTCCAGTTCCGGCAGAGCCCCGGCCAGCGTCAGCTGCTCCTGCAGGACCTGCAGCGCTTCGGTTTCCCGCCGCGCCGTGATGAGCAGGGTGCCCAGGTCGGCAGCGTGCTCGATGATGGCGGCGGCAGTACCGGCGCGAACCGCCGCGGCGAGCTTGTCGCGGTGGTCCCGGATGCCGGCCTCCAGAGCGGCAGCATCGGAGGCGGTAAAGCGCTGGAATTCCTCCATGGGATGAACCGCCCTGGTCAACGCAGGCCGACCTGGCCCTTCCAGGCATTCAGGATCTTGGCGCGGTCCCAGGCACGCCCGGCCTTCATCGTCCAGGCCACCTCGGGCAGTGCAGGCTTGGTGGCATCCAGCGGTGCTGCGAAGGCGACGAGGTCGGCGCGCAGGCCGGGTGCGATGCCGCCCACTTCGGTCTCGCGATTCAAGTATCTCGCGCCATTGGCCGTCATGACCTGGACCGCCGTGGCGTCATCGAAGCCGGCTTCGCGCAGCAGCTCGAGCTGGCGCAGCGACGACCAGCCGGGGATGACGCCGCCATAGCCCGTCGGGTCGGTGCCGGCGACGAGCAGGCCACCCGCGTCGTGGAAGCGCTTCTCCCAGACCATATTCTTCGGAAAGATGCGGCCATACGGGTTTGGGCCGCCACGCTGGATGGCCGTGTAGCGGGCCACGTACTGCTCGCGCAGCTGTGGCATCAGGAGGTCCAGCGCGGCGGTCGGCGCCATCGGGCGGCCGTAGGAGAAGGTCTCGAAGATGGTCAGTGTGGAGGTCAGGGCCACCTTGGCGCTGATCATCTGGTGCTGCAGGGCGGCCATCCGCGGGTCGTCGACGGGGAGGGCATCGAGGGACCTGGGAACGGCGTCGCCGCTGGGACAGGTGTCGGGGGCCTTGCCGTCGACGAAATCGCTGGACGCGAAAAAGCCATGCTCCAGGTTGTCGATGCCCATGGCCGCCGCCTCGGCATAGGTGACCGCGCAGAGGTGGGCCGTGACCCTGGCCTTGCGGTCGTGCGCCGCCTGGACGATGGCCGCGAGCTGCTCCCTCGTCAGGTGCATGTAGCCCTTGTAGGAGGTGGCGCCGACGTCGGCCCAGTAGCGCACTTGGTGCACCGCGTCGTCCGCCGAGGCCAGCCGCGGCACCTGGGCGACGAAGGCCTGAATGCCGTTGAGGAAGGGGGCTGTCACGTCCAGGTCGGGGCCGGGCGCCTTGCCGTCGCGGATGTCCTTCCAGGTGTTCAGATCGGCATACGGGCTCATGCTGCCGGCCGTGCGCATCGTCGTCACTCCGCCGGCGAGGTACAACAGCGGGAAGCTCTGGAAGAAGGCGCCGTAGCTGCCGCGTTCGGTCGGATAGAAGAGGTGCTCGTGCAGCAACACGAAGCCGGGCATCAGCGCGCCGCCATTCAGGTCCTTCACCAGCGCGCCGGCCGGGGCCTTGAGCTCGGCCTCGGGCGCCACGGCGGCGATGCGGCCGTCGCGGATCAGCACGCTCATGTGCTCTCGCGGCGGCCGGGCCGTGCCGTCGAAGAGCTGGGCGTTGCGCAACAGCGTGACGGGCGCGTGGAAGAGGGTGTAGCGCTCGGTGTCCGAAGGGGCCGCTTGGGTCTGGGCGAGGGCGGCGCCGGCGCCCAGGGTGAGCAAGGCAAGCAGACTGGGCAGGGTCTTCATGCCTGCCATCCTCGCACCGGACTCACTTGCGCATCAGCGTCGATTTCCCGAAGAGGGACTCGATGAGGTCCACGGCCACCAGCGCCGTCTTGTTGCGCTCATCCAGCGCGGGGTTGAGCTCGACAAGGTCCAGCGAGGCCATGCGGCCGGTGTCCGCGATCATTTCCATGCAGAGGTGGGCCTCTCGGTAGGTCGGGCCGCCGCTGACGGTGGTGCCGACGCCGGGCGCCATGACCGGGTCGAGGAAGTCGACATCGAAACTGACGTGCAGGTGGGTGTTGTCGTCCAGCGTGGCCAGCGCCAGCTCCATCGTGTGGCGCATGCCCATCTCGTCGATGAAGCGCATGTCGAACACCTCCAGGTCGTGCTCGTGCACGAAGCGACGCTCGCCCTCATCGACGCTGCGAATACCGATCTGTCGGATCCACTTCGGGCTGATGGCCGGCACGCGGCCGCCGATCTCGATGAGCTCTTGCGGGCCGAAGCCGCACAGGCAGGCCACCGGCATGCCGTGGATGTTGCCGCTGGGGGTCAGCTCGCTGGTGTTGAAGTCGGCATGCGCATCCAGCCACAGCACGCGCAGCTTCTTGCCGGTGTCGCGGCAGTGGCGGGCCACGGCGCTGATGGAGCCCAGGCCCAGGCAGTGGTCGCCGCCCAGCATGATGGGCAGGCGGCCGGTCTTCAGCTCGGCGTAGACGGCATCGTGCACCGTGCGGTTCCAGGCGACGACCTCGTCCAGGTGGCGGTAGCCGTCGACAGGCGGCTGCCAGGGGTTGGACGGGCCGGCGAGGTTGCCGCGGTCGACCACGTCGACGCCGCGCGCGCGCAGCGCTTCGGACAGCCCTGCCACACGCATGGCCTCGGGGCCCATGCTGGCGCCGCGCGCGCCGGCGCCGACGTCGGTGGGCGCGCCGATGAGGGAGACGTTCCTGAGCTTGGTCATGCGGGGCTTTCGCTCGATAGTTCGGGTTGGGCTTCAAGCACGGCCCAAGCTTCCTCGGCCGTCTCGACGTAGTGGAAGAGCTTTTCGTCGCCCGGGCTGATCATGCCGGTTTCCAGCAGCAGGTCGACGTTGAGGAGCTTGGTCCAGAAATCGCGCCCGAACAGCAAGATGGGGCGGGGGCGGCTCTTGCCGGTCTGGATCAGCGTCAGCGTCTCGAAGAGTTCGTCCAGCGTGCCGAAGCCGCCCGGGAAGCACACCAGCGCAATGGAGCGCATCAGGAAGTGCATCTTGCGCAGACCGAAGTAATGGAAGCGGAAGCACAGCTCCGGCGTGATGTACGGGTTGGGGTACTGCTCGTGCGGCAGCACGATGTTGAGGCCCACACTCTTACCCCCCACTTCGTAGGCGCCGCGGTTGCCAGCTTCCATGATGCCGGGGCCGCCGCCGGTGGCGATGACGACGGGCCGGCCGCGTTCGGCACAGGTGCTGGTCGCGATCTGCGCAAAGCGGCGTGCCTCCTCGTAGTAGCGGCTCATCGCAAGCTGGCGGCGGGCCCTGGCGGCGCCAGCCTCGTCGCCCTGGTCCAGCGCCACGGTCAGCAGGGCCTGGGCCGCCTCGGCCGGCAGGATGCGCGCGCTGCCGAAGATGACGATGGTGGACTTGACGCCCTGTTCGTTCAGGATGACCTCGGGCTTCATCAGCTCCAGCTGCATGCGCACGGGCCGCATGTCCTCACGCAGCAGGAAACCTTCGTCCTTGAAGGCCAGCTCATAGGCGCTGCCCGGGCGGTCGTAGTCGGGGTGGGGTTGCAGCGTGCAGCATTCCTCCAGGGCGGTCGGGAAGTTGCGCGTCGGGACGTCGGTGGGCTTCATGGGTAGGGCATCTAGGGCAGGTCGGGGCGGATTTTCAGCCCCATTCGGGGCGCTGGCAGGAATTCACCGGCCGCCGCAGACCCGGCATTCGGGGTCGCGCTGCATCGCGATCTCGCTCCACTGCATGCGGCGGCCGTCGAGCATCAACAGCCGGCCAGCCAGCGGCTCGCCCACGCACGCCAGCAACTTCAGGGCCTCGGCCGCTTGCACGCTGCCGACGATGCCCACCAGCGGCGCGAACACGCCCATCGTCGAGCAGGCCGCATCCTCGAAGCCGGATTCGGGTGGGAACAGGCAGGCGTAGCAGGGGTGCTCGCCGGAGCGGCTGTCATAGACGCTGATCTGGCCGTCGAAGCCGATGGCCGCGCCGGAGACCAGTGGCCTGGCATGGCGCACGCAGGCGGCGTTGACGAGGTGGCGAGTCGCGAAGTTGTCGGTGCAGTCGATGACGACGTCGGCAGCCGGCACCTCGGCGTCGAGCAGCGCGGCGTCCGCCCGGGTGGTCAGCGTGCGGGTGCGCACGCCGGGGTTCAGCGCCGCCATGCGGGCCGCGGCTGAATCCACCTTGAGCCGGTCCAGGCTGCCCATGTCGTGGGCGATTTGGCGCTGCAGGTTGGTCAGCGACACGGTGTCGTGGTCGACCAGCGTGATGTGCCCGACACCGGCCGAGGCAAGGTAGAGCGAGACGGGCGAGCCCAGGCCGCCCGCCCCGATGACGAGCGCGCGGGCGTCGAGCAGGCGCTGCTGGCCCTCGATGCCGATCTCGTCGAGCAGCAGGTGGCGGGAATAGCGCAGCAGGTCGTCGTCAGTCATGGCGTTGGCAGCATATCGGGCCAGAGCGGTTCGGCCATGCTGCGCCGCATGGCCTCAATGAAGTAGCGCAGCCGCGCGGGTGGCGCCGGCGGGTTGGGGTAGAGCAGCTGCACCGGCAAGGCAGGGCCGCGCCAGCGCGGTAGCAGGTGCACGAGGCGCCCTTCGGCGATGTCTTGATGCACTGCCCAGCCCGACACCAGTGCTGCGCCCAGGCCCAGGCGTGCGGCCTCGCGGGTGGCATAGAGGCTGTCGGTGGCGAGTACCGGCCGGATGGGCAGGCGCTGGCGGACGCCGTCGTCGCGCTCCAGCTGCAGCTCCTGGCGGTAGAAGGTCGAGATGGCGATCCAGGGCAGCTCGGCCAGCGACTCGGGCTCCTCGAAGCTGCGCCCGGCCAGCAGCCCGGGCGCCGCCACCAGCACGCGCGGCACGCGCGCCAACGGGATGGCGACGACGGCACCCTCCGCGCGGCCGCCGACGCGGATGGCGCAGTCCAGTCCCTGTTCGATGAAGTTGGGCGATGCGTCGTTCAGCAGCCAGTCCACCCGCAGGCCGGGCGCATCCTGCAGGGCGCGCACCAGTGGCGCGATCAGGTGCTCCTGACCGAAGGCATGCGGCACCTGCACGCGCAGCAGGCCGGCGGGCCGCGCGGGTTCGGCACGCAACGAGTGCTCGAAGTCTTCCCATTCGGCCGCGAGGGCTTTGGCGCGCTCCAGCGCCCGTTCGCCGGTGTCGGTCAGGCGCAGCGCGTGCGTGGAGCGCTGGATCAGCGGCTGGCCGAACTGCTGCTCCAGCGCCTGCAGGCGCCGGCTGACGGTGGGCTGGGTCGTGCCGAGCTGGCGTGCCGCGGCAGACAAGCTGCCGGCTTCGACGATGCGGATGAAGGTCTGCATCAGCTGCAGGCGATCGGAGGTGGTGCTCATACGTGTAGCGTATGGCAGTCAGGCGTGCTCTGCGTCTAGCGGGTCTTGCCCGGGCTGGCCACACTGCGGCGCCATGAAGTCCACCCCCTCTCCTGCCTCCGTGCCGGCCACCTTGGGCCCGGCGCTGACGCTGCTGCTCGCCACGGCCACCGGCCTGGCCGTCGCGTCCATCTACTACATCCAGCCGCTGCTGGGCCTGCTGTCCGAGCAGTTCGGCGTGGGCAGTGCCACCATCGGCCTGCTGCCCACCCTGACTCAGCTCGGCTATGGCGCGGCCATCCTGCTGCTGTCCCCGCTGGGTGACCGTTTCGACCGCCGCCGCATCATCGTCGTCAAGGCCTGGACGCTGGTGGCGGCTCTGGCCCTCGCGGCGCTGGCGCCTGGCTTC
Source organism: Roseateles sp. (assembly GCF_036404855.1). Lineage (GTDB taxonomy): Bacteria > Pseudomonadota > Gammaproteobacteria > Burkholderiales > Burkholderiaceae_C > Pelomonas. The sequence goes on along the minus strand of NZ_DASWYS010000125.1, from coordinate 30,812 downwards.
GCGGCGCTGTGCGTGGCCAGCGTGGCGATCGGGCTCACCGCCACGCTGGCCCAGGACTTGGTGCCTGCCGCGGCGACGCTGGCGCCCGAGGCCGAGCGCGGCAAGCGTGTGGGCCAGGTCATGACGGGGTTGCTGCTCGGCATCCTGCTGTCGCGCGTGGCGGCAGGGTCGCTGGCGGCGCTCGCCGGCTGGCGGGCGGTCTACGCCAGCGCAGCCGTCGCGGTCGCGCTGCTGATCCCGTTGCTCTGGCACAGCCTGCCGCGCTTCGTGCCGGCGACGCAGGCCGGCTACGGTGCGCTGCTGGCGTCCATGGCCGGGCTGTGGCGGCAACACGCGGGGCTGCGCCGGGCTGCGCTGGCCCAGGGCCTGCTGTCGGTCGCCTTCAGCGCCTTCTGGTCGACGCTGGCCCTGGTGCTGGCTGGACCGGACTTCAATCAGGGCAGCGCGGTCGCCGGCGCCTTCGGCCTGGCGGGCGCGGCTGGTGCGCTGGCGGCGCCGCTGGCCGGCGGCATGGCCGACAGGCGCGGACCGCAGGCCGTGATCCGCGTCGCGGCGCTGCTGGTCTTCCTGTCCTTCGCAGTCCAGGCTCTGGCGCCGGCCTCGCTGTGGCTGCTGGTGGTGGTGGCGGTGCTGTTCGACCTGGGTGTGCAGGCGGCGCTGGTTTCGCACCAGAGCGTCGTCTACAGCCTGGATCCGGCCTCGCGCAGCCGGCTCAATGCGGTCCTTGTCAGCGCGATGTTCATTGGCATGGCCAGCGGCGCGGCGCTGGGGTCGGCCCTGCTGGCCGCCCTGGGCTGGCGCGCGGTGCCGGCGCTGGGGGCCATGGCGGCCCTAGGTGCGCTGGCGATTGCCTGGCGCTCCCGCTGAGGCGAGGGCAGACGGACAAAAAAAGCGGGCCTCTTGCGAGGCCCGTGGTGCTTGAGGTCAGGAGCGACGGTTAGTCATTAGTCTTGGCTTCGGCCTTGCGTTCCAGAGCCGTCTTGGACGCAATCACAGGCTGACCCTTGAGCTGGTTCAGGGCCTGAACCAGCGGGAAGTCTTCGGCGGTACCGAACTCGGGCAGGGGCTTGGGCGGCTCGGCGCGCTTGGCGAACTCGGCCTCCAGCTTCTGGCGGGCTTCCTCGCGGGCCTTCTGGCGCGCATCGTTGTCCTCGGGGCCGTTGTTCAGGTGCTTCTCGAGGTCGGCCTCACGCATGCGCAACGCCGCGAAGACGTTGCCTTCGGCGGTTTCGTCCAGCATCACGTCGGGCACGATGCCCTTGGCCTGGATGGAGCGGCCGCTGGGCGTGTAGTAGCGCGCCGTGGTGATCTTCAGGGCCGTCTCGGGGCCGAGCTGGCGCACCGTCTGCACCGAGCCCTTGCCGAAGGTCTGGGCGCCCATGACGGTGGCGCGCTTGTGGTCCTGCAAGGCACCGGCGACGATTTCGCTGGCGCTGGCGGAACCTTCGTTGACCAACACCACCAGCGGCACCGTCTTCAGCGCGACGGGCAGGCGCTTGATCGGGTCGTCGCCCCTGCGCGCGCGGTAGTCATCCGGGTTGGCCTTGTAGCTGGCCTTGGACTCGGCGATCTGGCCATTGGTCGACACGACTTCCACGTCCCTGGGCAGGAAGGCTGCGGAGATGGCGATGGCGCCATCCAGCAGGCCGCCCGGGTCGTTGCGGAGATCCAGCACCAGACCCTTCAGGTGGGGCTCCTGCTTGTAGATCTCCTCGAGCTTCTTGGCGAAGTCGTCGACGGTGCGGTCCTGGAACTGGCTGACGCGTAGCCAGGCGTAGCCAGGCTCGATGACCTTGGCTCGCACGCTCTGGACCTTGATCTCCTCGCGCACGATGGTCACGGGAAAGGAGCGGTTCTCCGCCTTGCGATAGATGGACAGGCTGACCTTGGTGGCCGGGTCGCCGCGCATCTTCTTGACGGCCTGATCCAGCGAGAGGCCGCGCACCGCGGTGTCGTCGATGCGGCTGATGAGGTCGCCGCTCTTCAGGCCGGCGCGGAAGGCGGGCGAGCCTTCGATCGGCGAGACGATCTTCACAAGACCGTCTTCCATGCCGATCTCGATGCCGACGCCGACGAACTTGCCGGTCGTTCCTTCACGGAATTCCTTGAAGCTCTTCTTGTCGAAGAACTGCGAATGCGGGTCCAGGCCGGAGACCATGCCGGCGATGGCATCGTTGATCAGCTTCTTCTCGTCAACCGGTTCGACGTAGTCGCTCTTGACGAGGCCGAAGACCGCAGCGAGCTGCTGCATTTCGTCCAGCGGCAGGGGTGACAGACTGCTCCGCGCATTGGCCTGGAGCTGCATCGTGGTGAGGGCACCTGCGACGGCGCCGAGGGCAACCCAACCGGCGACTTTCAATTTGGAGCTCATGAAGGCGAGTCCTGTGATCAACGTAATCCTGTCGAAAACAGCTTGACAGGTTGCCCCAGTGTAGCGGGGCGGTTCGGTAGGCAGGCCCGATTTACCCTGCGGAAACCCTTCAATTCGGGGTCGAAGTGACGGAATGCGCGGGCGTTACCGATGCCGTCACATGGCAAAGGTCATGGGTGACAGATGTGCCCATCAGCAACGCAGCTTCTGGCCCGCCAGGCTGCACGTTGCCAAGGGCTGGCCCAGTGCGTTGAAGGCCTTCAGCTGCCAGCCCTGGGGGGTGGCCCTCAGCAGCGTCATGCCGAATTCCGTATGGCTCTGGAAGGTTTCCACGCGCACGCCGGGCCGGGGCTCGGCGTTCAGCGCCGCCGCGACGTTGATGCGGCCCGAAGCCGCCGAGCCGCCGTTGCCGATGACGAGGCTGGCGGGCTGGTTGCTCGCGAAGCCCAGCACCTGGTGGATGTGCAGATGGCCATGCAGCGTGGCCTGAACGCCGGGCGGCAGGAGGCGCTGGCCGAAGGCGTCCTGCAGCAGCGGCGTCAGGCCGGAGCGGGCCGGACTGGGCACGCCCAGCAGGCTGGGGCTGAAGGCCAGGCTCGGATGGTGGCTGACGAAGAGGCTTTGCGCCCGGTCACCGGACAGTTCGGCCACGCGGTCGAGCTGCTCGCGCCAGCGCGTCCAGGCAGGCGAGCCGCGCGGTGGCGTGCGGCTGCCGATCTCGGCGGAGTCGAAGACGATGAGCTGGCTGCGCGGCGACAGTGGCACGGCGAAGGGCGGCGTGAAGTCGCCGTCATTGACGCCCTCGGCCTGGGCCTGGCAGGTGCGCGCCGGGCCGCTGCCGGCATCCAGGTAGCGCAGCCAACCCTGGCCGGCGCGGCTGCAGGCCTCGTGGTTGCCGCGCACGAAGACCCAGGGCGCGGCGGCCAGCAGGGCCTTGGCAGGTTGGAAGAAGTCGGCCTGCCAGGTGTCGTCGCCATAGCCCCAGGGGCTGTTGGCGCAGCCCGTCATGCCGGTGGGGCAGGGGCTCTCGCGGTAGTGGTAGTCGCCGACGTGGATGACGAGGTCGGGCGCGAGCGTCAGCGCACGTGCCAGCACACGAGGGAAGGGCCAGCCGCTGGCCTCGTCGCAGGGCTGGAACTCCTGGTCGGAGGCCTTGAGGCGGCAGCCGGTGTCGCCGATGACGAGGATGCGGCGCAGCTCGGCAGCGGGTGCCTGCAGGGTGACGTCGCCAAGCTGCACGCTGGCGGCGTCGGACGGCCAGGGCGCCTCGCAGGCACGCAGCGTGAAGCGGGTGGGTTTGCGCTCGGCCTGGGTGTTGCCGGGTGGCGAGGGCTCAGTGCCGGGGGCGCTGCGTTCCTGCATGACGACGCTGCCGCCGGCCCAGCTGAGCGTGGGACAGGTGGCGTCGCCGGTTACCGCGCGCACGGCCCAGGCGGGGCCGGCCACGGCCTGCACCCAGGCCTGTTGCAGGCCGGCGGGGACGGGGGGTTCCGCGGGTGGTGGGGGCGGGGCAGCGCAGCCGGCCAGGGTCAGCAGGGCGGCCAGCAGCGGAAAACGCGCGCAATGGATCATCTGTCAATCAACTGTGTGAGCGGCGCGAGGTGGAAGCCCTCCGGGGGGCCGCAAGCCGGTAGATTGTCGGCCACCCCACTTGCGCCACTCTGTCATGCCCGGCATCCGCACCCTCGCCCTGTTCGCCCTGGCGCTCGCGTCGGTAGGCCACGCCGCCACGATCGGCACGATCCCGCCTGCCCGGGCGCTGACGGCCGAACGCGTGGCCAGCCTGCCGGCCGCTGAGCGAGGGGCCTGGCAGGCCTACTTGGTCCGTTCGCAGGCCCAGCGCGCCGCCGACCGCGCCGCCCTGGCTTCGGAGCGGCAGGGGCTGGCGGCTTGGCCGGCGGCCCCAGAGGGCGGCCATGGCGAAGGCAGCATGCCGCTGGACAAGCCGTCCGCCTGGTATGCCGGCGAGGCCGCCCTGGCCGTGGCCCGCAACATCCTCAGCTTCCAGACGCCGGCGGGCGGCTGGGGCAAGAACCAGCCGCGCGACCGCGCGCCGCGACTGCGAGGCCAGGCCTTCGTGGCCGACAACAACGGCAAGAGGGCGGGGCCGGGCGACTTCGATGCAGCGCAGGATGCCCAGTGGAGCTATGTGGGCACCATAGACAACGACGCCACCATCACCGAGATCCGCTTCCTGGCCCGCGTGGCGGCCCAGCAGCCGGGCGAAGCGGGGGGTGTCTACCGGCAGGCGGCCGAGCGCGGCCTGCGCTACCTGCTGGCGGCGCAGTTTCCGAATGGCGGCTGGCCGCAGGTGTGGCCGCTGCAGGGCGGCTACCACGACGCCATCACGCTGAACGACAACGCCTTCGTCGAGGTGGCCGAGCTGATGGGCTGGGCCTCGCGGGGCGAGGCGGACCTGGATTTCCTGCCCGCGGCGCTGAAGGCCGACGCGGCGTCGGCCAAGGAGCGCGCCGCGCGGCTGCTGCTGGCGATGCAGATCCGCGTCGAGGGCCGGCTCACGCTTTGGGCCCAGCAGCATGACGCGCTGACGCTGGCACCGGCCTCGGCGCGCAACTATGAGCCGCCGGCCTTGAGCAGCGGCGAGAGCGCCCGGGCACTGCTTTTCCTGATGAGCCTGCCCCAGCCCTCGCCGGCCATCGTCGAGGCGGTTCATGCCGGCATCGCGACGCTGAGGGCCTTGGCCGTGCGCGATCGCGCCTGGGTCCGGGTGGACGATGCCCAGGGGCGCCGTCTGGTCCAACAGCCCGGCGCCGGCCCGCTGTGGGCGCGGTACTACGACGCCGGGACGCTCAAGCCCGTCTTCGGCGATCGCGACAAAAGCCTGCACGACGACGTCAACGACCTCAGCCTGGAGCGTCGAAACGGCTATGCCTGGTGGGGCACCTGGCCGATGAAGACGCTGGCGGCCTACGATGTCTGGGTCGCCCGGATCAAGACGCCTTCCTGAGCTCGAAGCGCTTGATGTCGCCCACGACGAAGAGGTAACAGCAGACGGCGATCAGTGCATTCGCGGCAACGAAGACCAGCGCTGCGTTGAACGACCCCGTGCCCTTGACCAGGTAGCCGATGACGATGGGCGTCGTGATGCCGGCGGTGTTGCCGAAGGTGTTGAACAGCGCGCCGGACAGGCCCGAGATCTCCTTGGGCGAGGTGTCGGACACGACGGCCCAGCCCAGCGCGCCGAGGCCCTTGCCGAAGAAGGCCAGCGACATGATGGCGACGACGACCGCCGCGCTGTCGACGTAGTTGCACAGGATCATGCTGGTGGACAGCAGCATGCCGATGACGATGGGCGTCTTGCGGGCGGTGGTCAGGCTCTTGCCCCGGCGCAGCAGCCCGTCCGAGATCAGTCCGCCCAGCACGCCACCAGCGAAGCCGCAGATGGCGGGCAGAGCGGCGACGAAGCCGGCGTTGAGGATGGACATGCCGCGTTCCTTGACGAGGTACACGGGGAACCACGTCAAGAAGAAGTAGGTCAGTGTGGTGATGCAGTACTGGCCCACGTAGACGCCCATCAGCATGCGGTTGGACAGCAGTTGCTTCACATAGCTCAGGCGTGGTGCGTCGGGCGCGAAGCTGCGGCTCTGGGTGCCGGGCTGGTCCATGTTGACCAGGGCGCCACCGGCGGCGATGTAGTCCAGTTCGGCCTGATTGATGCCGGGGTGGGTGCGCGGCGTGAAGACGGCTTTCAACCAGACGATGCTCAGTGTCATTCCCAGCAGCCCCATGACGACGAAGACCGCCGGCCAGCCGTAGCTGTACGTGATCCAGCCCATCAGCGGTGCGAACAGGACGGTGGCGAAATACTGCGCCGAGTTGAAGATGGCGGACGCCGTGCCGCGCTCGTTGGCCGGAAACCAGGAGGCCACGATGCGGCCGTTGGCCGGGAAGGAGGGCGCCTCGGCCGCGCCGACAAGGAAGCGCAGCGCGAACAGCGTGACGACGGCGAGGCCGACGTTGGCGGTGATGAAGCTGATGCCGCCCTGCAGGAGCGTGAACACCGACCACAAGCAGATGCTGCAGGCGTAGACCAGCTTGGAGCCGAAGCGGTCCAGCAGCCAACCGCCCGGCAACTGGGCGATGACGTAGGACCAGCCGAAGGCCGAGAAGATGTAGCCCATGGTCACCGCATCGATGCCCAGTTCCTTCGAGAGCGCCGGGCCCGCGATGGACAGCGTGGCGCGGTCGGCGTAGTTGATCGTCGTCACGATGAAGAGCATGGCCAGGATGGCGAAGCGCTTCTTTGTGCGCAAGGCACTGCCGCCGGCGGCTTGTGCCAAGGTGACGGTGGAGGTGTTCATCGGTTGTCTCCGGGCAATGCGGCGGCTCCGCCTTCTGCCGGGCGGGTCTGCCGAACGAGGTGGATCAGGCTTGGGTGTAGGCCGTCTTGACGGTGGTGTAGAACTCGGCGGCGTGGCGGCCCTGTTCGCGCGGACCGTAGCTGCTGCCCTTGCGGCCACCGAAGGGCACGTGGTAGTCCACGCCCGCGGTCGGCAGATTCACCATCACCATGCCGGCCTGAGAGTGGCGCTTGAAGTGGGTGGCGTGCTTCAGCGAGGTTGTCGCGATGCCGGCGGCTAGGCCGAACGGCGTGTCGTTGGACAGGGCCAGTGCGTGGTCATAGTCGCGGGCGCGGATGACGCTGACGACCGGGCCGAACACTTCCTCGCGGTTGATGCGCATCTCGGGCGTGGTGTCGGTGATGAGGGCCGGCGTCAGGTAGAAGCCCGGCGCACCGGCCGCGTTGTGCTCGATGCGCTGGCCGCCCTGCGCCAGCCGGCCGCCATCGGCCTGCGCGATGCCGATGTAGTCCACGTCCTGGCCGAGCTGGCTGGCGTCGACGACGGGGCCGATGTCCGTGCCGGCCTTGCGGGCGTCATCCACCTTCAGGGCCTTCATCTTCTCGACCATGGCCGCGATGAAGCGGTCGTGGATGCCGTCGGTGACGATGAGGCGGCTCGACGCCGTGCAACGCTGGCCGGTGGAGAAGAAGCCACTGTTGACAGCGGCGTTCACCGCGATGCCCAGGTCAGCGTCATCCAGCACGATCATGGGGTTCTTGCCACCCATTTCCAGCTGGAACTTGGCCATGCGTCCGTCCGCCCGATTGATGCAGGCAGCGGCGACCTTCTGGCCGGTGGCGACCGAGCCGGTGAAGCTGATGGCCGCCACCCGCGGGTCGGTCAGCAGCTTCTCGCCGACCACCGAGCCACGGCCCATGACGAGGTTGAACACGCCGGCCGGCAGGCCCGAACGCGACAGGATCTCGGCCAGCGCCCAGGCCGAGCCGGGCACGAGGTCGGCCGGCTTGAAGACCACGCAATTGCCCCAGGCCAGGGCCGGCGCGATCTTCCAGGCGGGAATCGCGATGGGGAAGTTCCACGGCGTGATGAGGCCCACGACGCCGATGGCCTCGCGCGTCACTTCCACGCCCACCCCGGGGCGCACCGAGGGCAGGCTCTCGCCGCCTGGGCGCAGCGCCTCGCCGGCGAAGAACTTGAAGATGTTGCCGGCGCGCTGAACCTCGCCGATGGCCTCGGGCAGTGTCTTGCCTTCTTCGCGAGCCAGCAGGTCGCCCAGCTCTGCGCGGCGGGCCAGGATCTCGGTGCCGACGGCGTCCAGGATGTCGAAGCGCTGCTGCGGCGTGGACAGGCTCCAGGCCGGGAAGGCGGCCGTCGCGGCCGTGATGGCCAGCTCGGCCTGCACTGCGTCGGCCTGTGCGTACTCGCCGATGACGTCGCGGGTGTCCGACGGGTTGATGTTGCGAGAGACGGCCTGACCGTCCAGCCATTCGCCGTTGATGAGGTTCTTGTGCATGTTGCTTATCGGTCCAGCGCGGGGCGCTTGGGGTTGAAGGTCCAGCCAGGGATCAGGTACTGCATCGCCATCGCATCATCGCGGGCACCAAGACCATGCTGCTTGTAGAGGGCATGTGCATTCTCGACCTCTGCCATGTCCAACTCCACGCCCAGGCCCGGCTTCTTGGGGACTTCGACATGGCCGCCGACGATCTTCAGAGGCTCTTTCGTGAGCCGCTGGCCGTCCTGCCAGATCCAGTGCGTGTCGATGGCCGTGACCTTGCCCGGGGCGGCGGCGCCGACGTGGGTGAACATGGCCAGCGACACGTCGAAATGGTTGTTGGAATGCGAGCCCCAGGTGAGGCCCCAGTCGCAACAGGTCTGGGCCACCCGGACCGAGCCAGCCATGGTCCAGAAGTGTGGGTCGGCCAGCGGGATGTCCACGCTCTGCAGCGACAGCGCATGGGCCAGTTGTCGCCAGTCGGTCGCGACCATGTTGGTGGCCGTGAGCAAGCCCGTGGCGCGGCGGAACTCGGCCATCACCTCGCGGCCGGAGAAGCCGTCCTCGGCGCCGCAGGGATCCTCGGCATAGGCAAGCACGCCGTGCATGTCGCGCATCAGGCGGATGGCGTCCCTCAGCATCCAGCCGCCGTTGGGGTCCAGCGTCACGCGCGCCTGCGGGAAGCGCTCGTGCAGCGCGCGAATCGCCTCGATCTCCTCGTCGCCGCGCAGCACGCCACCCTTGAGCTTGAAGTCGTTGAAGCCGTAGCGCGAGCGGGCCGCCTCGGCCAACCTGACGATGGCCTCGGGCGTCAGCGCCGCCTCGTGGCGCAGGCGGAACCAGTCGTTGTCGGCATTTGGGGCGCTGTCGTAGGGCAGGTCGGTCTTGCTGCGGTCGCCCACGTAGAAGAGGTAGCCCAGCATCTCGACCGACTCGCGCTGCTGGCCTTCGCCCAGAAGAGCCGCGACCGGCACACCGAGATGCTGGCCTAGCAGGTCAAGCATCGCCGACTCGATGGCCGTGACGGCGTGGATGGTGGTGCGCAGGTCGAAGGTCTGCAGCCCGCGGCCACCGGCGTCGCGGTCGGCGAAGGTCTTCTGCACGACTTTCAGCAGACCCTGGTGGGCTCCGACGGCTTGACCCACGACCAGGCAGCGGGCGTCCTCCAGCGTCTGGCGGATCTTCTCTCCGCCGGGCACTTCGCCGACGCCGGTGTTGCCGGCGCTGTCGGTCAGGATCAGCAGGTTGCGGGTGAAGTAGGGGGCGTGGGCGCCGCTGAGGTTGAGCAGCATGCTGTCGCGCCCGGCGACGGGCACGACGCGCAGCTCTTTGATGATGGGGGTTGAACTGCTCATGGGAAGTCAATCGGCAGTGATCTTGCGTTCGGTGATGACCTTCTTCCAGCGCTCGAACTCGGCGGCCTGGAAGGTGGTGAACTGTTCGGGCGTGTTGGCGACGATCTCGAATCCCTGCTCAAGCAGCCTCGGCTTGACGTCGGCTGCGTTCAGCGTGGCGACGATGCTGGCGTTCAGCTTGGTCTTGATGTCAGCGGGCAGGCCCTTGGGTGCGGCCACGCCCTGCCACGAATAGACCTGCAGACCCTTGATGCCCAGCTCGTCCATGGTGGGCACGTCGGGCAGTACCGGGGAGCGGCGGGCACTCGTGATGCCGAGCGCCCGCAGCTTGCCGGCCTTGATCTGCGGCAGCGCGGTATTGATGTTCATGAAGCTGGAGTCCACCTGGTTGCCCAGCAGGTCGGTCATCACGGGGCCGCCGCCCTTGTAGGGGATGTGCAGGCCGCTGGTGCCGGTTTGCTGCCAGAAGAGCTCGGCGGTGATGTGGTCGCTGGAGCCGTTGCCCGAGGAGGCAAAGCTCATCTTCTCCGGGTGGGCCTTGAGGAAGGCCAGAACCTCGGCCATGCTCTTGTGCGGTGACGCGCTCGGCACCACCAGCACATTGGGCGCCTGCACCGCGACGCTGATGTAGTCGAGGTCCTTGGTCGGGTCGTAGCCGATGTTCTTCAGCAGATGCGGGCCGATGACCAGGGGACCCAGGGAGGAGACGAGGATGGTGTAGCCGTCCGGCGCTGCGCGCCTGACGGCCGCCGTGCCAATGGTGCCGCCGGCGCCGCCGCGGTTGTCGACGACGAAGCTGCCGCCGAGCTTCTCCTGCAGCTTGTTGCCCAGCAAGCGGGCAATGGCGTCGGTGGAGCCGCCGGGCGGGAAGGGCACCAGCAGGGTCACCGGCTTGGCGGGCCAAGCCTGCGCCATGGCGGCGCCAGCGGTCACGAGGCTCATCAGCATGGCGGTCAGCAGTCGCTTCATGGGGCGTCTCCGGTGGTTCTCCAGTCGATCGGCTTATTGGGGACCCAGTTTCGAGATCAGTGCGCCAAGTTGGTCGACCTCGGCGGGCGCCAGGTCCGACAGCGGCGGGCGCACCGGGCCGGCGCTGTGGCCGACCAGCGTGGCGCCGGCCTTCACGATGGACACGGCATAGCCCTCGCCCCTATTGCGCAGCGCGATATAGGGCAGGAAGAAGTCGCGGATCAGGCGGTCGCAGGTCGCGGTGTCGTTGGCCGCGTGAGCCCTGTAGAAGGCCATGGCCGTCCCGGGAATGAAGTTGAAGACGGCGGACGAGTAGACGGGGCAGCCCATGGCCTTGTAGGCACCGGCAAACACCTCGGCCGTGGGCAGGCCGCCCAGGTAGGCGAACCGTTCGCCCAGCGTCTGGCGGATGGCGACGAACTTCTCGATGTCGCCCAGGCCGTCCTTGAAGCCGATCAGGTTGGGGCAGCGGTCGGCCAGGACGGCCAGGCTCTGAGGGGTCAGTTTGCAGGCGCCGCGGTTGTAGACGACCACACCGAACTTGACGCTCTTGCAGACGGCCTCGACATGGGCGATCAGGCCTTCCTGGCTGGCTTCGGTCAGGTAGTGGGGCAGCAGCAGGACGCCCTGCGCGCCCAGCCGTTCAGCCTCCTGCGCGTACTTGATGGCCAGCGTGGTGCCACCGCCGGCGCCGGCGAGGATCGGTGTGCGGCCTCGGCAGGTGTCCAGGGCCACCCGGATGACGTCGCTGTACTCGCCCGGCTCCAGCGAGAAGAACTCGCCGGTGCCGCCGGCCGCGAAGAGTGCCGAGGCGCCATACGGCTGCAGCCATTCCAGTCGATCGGCATAGGCCTTGGGCGCGAAGTTCAGCTGGGCGTCGAAATCGGTCAGCGGGAAAGACAACAGCCCGGCTTGCAGGACGGCTTTGAGTTCTTGGGGCGACATGAGCGGGTCTCCAGGATGAGAGTTGGGATGACTGGCGAAACAAGGCCGGCAAAGGGCAGCGGTTGCCTATGTTGTAGGTCATCGTACAACTTGGGTCAAATCCGGGAATGCTGGGGAAAACCCGCAATATCGGGTGCTTTACATGAACCTCAGCCAACACCCGCCTGCGCGCGGCGGCGGCGTTCGCGGCTGTTGCTGAGGTGGGTGCGCATGGCTGCGCGCGCCGACTCGGCATCCTGGTTGGCGATGGCATCCAGAATGTTCTCGTGCTCGGTGTTCACGCGTCGCATGTAGGCCAGGCGCTCTCCATTCATGTCCGCCGCCGGCTCCAGCCGCGAGCGCGGAATGATCTGGGCTCCCAGCGTGGCCATCAGGTCGGCGAAGTGGCTGTTCTGCGTCGCGCGGGCGATTTCGAGGTGGAACTGGAAGTCGGCCGCCACCGAATCTTGACCCGCGTCCACGGCGGCGATCACTGCATCCAGCGCCTTGCGCAAGGCGGCAAGGTTGGCTTCGCTGCGGCGCAGGGCCGCCAGGCCGGCGGCCTCGGTCTCCAGGCCGATCCGCAGTTCCAACACGGCGATGACGTCCTGCAGCGTGCTGAACTGCTCCGGCGTGATCTTGAACGATGGACCGTCGCCGGGCCCGAGCACGAAGGTGCCGATGCCATGACGCGTCTCGACGAGCCCTGCCGCCTGAAGCTTGGAAATCGCCTCGCGCACGACGGTGCGGCTGACCTCGAACTCCTCCATGATGGCGGCCTCCGTGGGCAACTTGTCCCCGGCCTGCAACCGGCCAGCGCGGATGCGGTCTCCGAGCGAATCGACCAGTTCGAGGGCCAGCGTGCGGGGCCGGCGGCGCGTGAGAGGGGCGTGCATTCGCGGGTTTTCCCGGGGTTTTGAACTGGATGCGGCGTCTAAAGTCAGGTCAGTTGTACGACAACTAGACGACGTACAACGAGATGTATTGCACTTTAGCCACTCCGCCGCCGGATATGAATGCCGTTTCCCCCCAACGCTCCCCGCTGACCCTCCGCATGCGCGACGAGGACAACGTCGCCATCGTCGCCAACGACGGGGGGCTGCCGGAGGGCACGCGGCTGCCGGACGGCGTGCCCGGCGCCGGCATCGTGTTGCGAGACAAGGTTCCACAAGGCCACAAGGTCGCTCTGCGCGACATCGCCCAGGGCGAGGAGGTGTTGCGTTACGCCGTGCCCATCGGTTACGCGCTGGAATCCATCCCCGCCGGCAGCTGGGTGCATGAGCGGCTGCTGCAGATGCCGCCGGCCCGTGCGCTGGAGGGACTGCCCATCGCTACCGTGAAGCCGCCCGCCACCGAGCCCCTGGAGGGCTACACCTTCGAGGGCTATCGCAATGCCGATGGCTCGGTGGGCACGCGCAACATCCTCGCCATCACGACGACGGTGCAGTGCGTGGCCGGCGTCGTCGCCCAGGCCGTGGCGCGCATCAAGGCCGAACTGCTGCCGCTGTACCCCAATGTCGATGATGTCATCGGCCTGGAGCACAGCTATGGCTGCGGCGTGGCCATCGACGCGCCGGACGCCATCATCCCCATCCGCACGCTGAAGAACATCTCCCTGAACCCCAACTTCGGCGGCGAGGTGATGGTGGTCAGCCTCGGCTGCGAGAAACTGCAGCCCGCGCGCCTGCTGCCGCCGGGATCGTTCCCGATCACTGACGAACGTGACGCTGGCGCCGGCCCCGAGACCATCTGCCTTCAGGACGACGTGCACGTGGGTTTCATGTCCATGCTGGACGACATCGTGCGCAGCGCGAGGCCGCACCTTGAACGCCTGAATGCACGCCGGCGCGAGACTGTGCCGGCCAGTGAACTGGTTGTCGGCGTGCAGTGCGGCGGCAGCGATGCCTTCTCCGGCGTGACAGCCAACCCGGCCGTCGGGTTTTGTGCCGACCTGCTGGTGCGTGCAGGCGCGACCATCATGTTCAGTGAGAACACCGAAGTTCGCGACGCCGTCGAGCAGCTGACCCGTCGTGCCGCCACGCCCGAGGTCGCCGAAGCCATCGTCCGCGAGCTGGGGTGGTACGACCGCTACCTGGACCGCGGCCGCGTCGACCGCGCCGCCAACACCACGCCCGGCAACAAGGCGGGCGGCCTGTCGAACATTGCCGAGAAGGCCATGGGCTCCATCGTCAAGAGCGGCAGCTCGGCCATCGCGCATGTGCTGTCGCCCGGCGACAAGCTGCGGCGTGACCAGCGCGGCCTCGTCTATGCCGCCACACCCGCCAGCGACTTCATCTGTGGCACGCTGCAACTGGCCGCGGGCATGAATCTGCACATCTTCACCACCGGCCGCGGCACGCCCTACGGCCTGGCCGAGTGCCCCGTGGTGAAGGTCGCCACGCGCACGGACCTGGCCCGCCGCTGGCACGACCTGATGGACGTCAACGCGGGCCGGATCGCCGATGGGGACGCCACCCTCGAGGAGGTCGGCTGGGCGATGTTTCACTTGCTGCTGGACGTCGCCAGCGGCCGCAGGAAGACCTGGTCCGAGCACTGGAAGCTGCACAACAGCCTGGTGTTGTTCAACCCGGCGCCGGTAACCTGAGGCAGCGCCGACTGTGTAGGTCAAGGCCTGCAATGGCCGGCGATGCCGTCCGGCCCCGATGGCGCGTCGTGCTGGGCAGCATGGTTCCGTCGTTTCAAGATGGGAGCCTGAATGCATCACCCCATGGCCGGCCAACTGGCCCCGCCCGATACCCTCATTGACGTCGAAGCCGTGCGCGAGGCCTATTACTCACGCCAGCCCGACCCCGCCTGCGCGGAGCAGCAGGTCAACTTCGGCACGTCCGGCCATCGCGGTTCGTCCTTGGATGGCTCGTTCAACGAGTGGCATGTGCTCGCCATCACCCAGGCCATCTGCGATCGCCGCAAGCAGCTCGACATCGCCGGCCCGCTCTTTCTCGGCGCCGACACCCACGCACTGTCCCATCCCGCCACGTTGACGGCGCTGGAGGTCCTTGTCGCCAACGGGGTACAGGTCATGCTGGCGCCTGCCGGGCAGTTCACACCGACGCCGGCGGTGTCGCTTGCCATCCTGGAATACAACCGGGGCCGCGAGGGCTGGACGCGGGCGGATGGCATCGTCATGACGCCCTCGCACAACCCGCCGCGCGACGGCGGCTTCAAGTACAACCCGCCGCATGGCGGGCCAGCGGACAGCGGCATCACCACCGCCATCCAGGCCGCGGCCAACGACTACCTGCGCCAGGGCCTCAAGGGCGTGCTACGGCAGGACCCCGAACGCGCGCTCGCCGCCCATGGCTGTCACGAACACGATTTCCTTGGCAACTACGTCGCGGGGCTCGAGCAGGTCATCGACTTCGAGCTGATCCGCTCAGCCGGCCTGCAACTGGGCGTGGACCCGCTAGGCGGCGCGGGCGTGGCCTATTGGCCGGCTATTGCCGAGCGCTACCGCCTGCCGCTCACCATCGTCAGCCGCGAGGTGGATCCACGCTTCGCCTTCATGACGCTGGACTGGGATGGCAAGATTCGCATGGACCCTTCTTCGCCCTGGGCAATGCGCCGGCTGACGCAGCTGCGCGATGGCTTCGATGTGGCCTTCGCATGCGACACCGACCATGATCGCCATGGCATCGTCACGCGCAGCACTGGCTTGATGCCGCCAAATCACTACCTCAGCGTCGTGGCGGACTACCTGTTTCGCCATCGGCCCGGATGGAGGGCGGAGACGGCCATCGGCAAGACCGTCGTCACGACGGCGCTGCTCGACCGCGTCGCTCGGCGTCTCGGATGCCCACTGGTCGAGGTCCCGGTCGGATTCAAGTGGTTTGCGTCCGGCCTCCTGGATGGCAGTCTGGGGCTGGGCTGTGAGGAAAGTGCCGGCGCGACGTTGTTGCGACGCGATGGCCGTGTGTGGACGACGGACAAGGACGGCATCGCCAGCGCGCTGCTGGCTGCAGAGATCACCGCCCGCACCGGCAGCGATCCCGGCCGGTACTACCAGGCCCTGACTGCCGACCTCGGCACGCCGCATGCCGACCGGCTCGAAGGCCCGGCCACGCGCGAGCAGAAACTGCGCCTGGCTGCACTGACAGGCGCGGACCTGAAGGCGGCCGAGCTGGGTGGCGAGCCCATCACGGCGGTGCTGAGCCACGCAACGGGCAATGGGGCGGCAATCGGCGGCATCAAGGTGTGCACGGCCAATGGTTGGTTCGCCGCGCGCCCTTCGGGCACCGAGGAGATCTACAAGATCTACGCGGAGAGCTTTCGTGACGAGACGCATCTGCAGCAATTGCTGCAGCAGGCACGCAGTCTGGTGGACGCGGCGCTGACGACGGCTTGAGACGGCTTGATTCAGGCAGCGGCCAGTTCGGCCACGCCCTCGCTGAGATAGACGCACTCGCCGTGCTCGAACACGCGCACCTCGCCGGGTGCGAACGCTTGCCATGCCTCGCCGTGGGTGAGCGGCTCGGTGGAGACAAGCGCCATGCGGTCCGCCGGATTGTTGACAGTGGCCAGGTCCACGCTGAGGTCGCCGTCGCGCAGCGACACGTGGCCGAAAGGCGGGCGGCGCTGCAGCCAATGCAGCTTGGTGGAGGCGTGGGCCAGCATCGCGCGGCCGTCGGTCAGCAACAGGTTGAAGCGGCCGAACTCGGCGATCTCGTGAATCCACGGCGTCAGCGTCTCGGCCAGCTCGGGCCAACCAGGCAATTGGTCACCGAAGCGCTGCTGCAGGCGTTGCATCAGCCAGCAGAAGGCGCGCTCGCTGTCGGTCTGGCCCGCGGGGGTGAAGCTGCCGTCCAGGGACGGGTGGAAGTCCTTCAGGTCACCGTTGTGGGCGAAGACCCAGGTGCGGCGGGCCCATTCGCGGCGAAAGGGGTGGCAGTTCTCCACCGCACGGGCTCCCTGGGTGGCCTTGCGGATGTGAGCCAGGATGTTGCGGGCCCGGACCGGGTGGTGGCCGAGGTGACGGGCGAGCGCCGATTCGGCGGCCGGGCTGTCCTCCACGCTGACCTCGCAGCGCTCACCGTCGTGGAAGGCGACGCCCCACCCATCGACATGGTCTGCAGTGCGGCCACCGCGGGCCGCGAAGCCGCTCAGCGAGAAGGTGGCGGCAGCCGGCTGGCGGCTGTTGAGGGCGAAAAGCTCACACATCGGACGAGGGCGGAAGCTGTCGGTGCAGGTTGCAACGTCGCAAGTCTGGTGGTGGATGACAGAAACGCCAACAAAGCTTTTGTCATGAGCTCATTCCCTGTGCACGGTGTCACGGCCTGGCGGGCAGGAAGGGGGCCAGCCAGCGCATTTGCGGCTTGTCGCGGCCGTCGCTGTGGGGTTCTAGCGACAGGAAGTAGTCGCCCCAGGTCGGCCCGCCGGCCCACCACAGCCAGCCGGCCCAGACGTCCGCGTTGTCTTGGAGGTGTTGCAGCGCACCGCGTACGGCCTGCTCACAGACGGCGTTGGCGCCGCCCCCCAGCTCGGCGAGCAGGGCGCGGCGTTGGTTCTGGCGCAGCCAGGCGGTGAAGTGTTTCAGCCGTTCTGCACCGATCTCGGGACTGACGCACTCGGCATGCGTCCCCGAGCCGTCCTTGTCGAAGTACTGGTGCACCTCGATGAGCAGGTGGTCCAGCGGGTCGCGGACGCGACCCATGACGTCGGCGTTGGGGGTGCCGTACCAGGTGCTTTCGAACCAGCTCCATGCGCCGGTGTAGCCGTTGCCGGGCACGGTGATGAGGTTGGTCGCGCCCGCGGCCCGGATGGCGTCGACGGCAGCCTGCGCGGCCTGGCCCCAGGTCTCGGTCTTCAGGCTGTGTGGCTCATTCACGAGACCGAACTGCACCCGGGGGTTGTCCTTGAACTGCAGGGCCAGCCGGCGCCAGAAATCGGCGAAGGCGGCGATTGGCACCTCGGGCGTGCCGATGCGCACCTCCTTGTACGCGGCGTAGTTGTGCGGGTCCAGCAGCACGTGCAGGCCGCGGGCCGTGGTGCCGTCGACGAAGGCGCGCAGCCGGGCCAGCTCGGCCGCGTCCAGCTCGCCCATCAGCATGGGCTGCAGGCGTTCCCAGCGGAAGCCGACGCGCATGAGGTTCATGCCCTGGGCCTGGTAGTAGGCGGTGCTGGCGACGCTGGGGTAGACGTAGTCCTTGCCGTAGACGCCGGGGAAGGGCAGCTTCTCACCCCATTCGGCGCTGGACAGGCTGACGCCGCGCCATTCGAGCGGGGCGGCGGCGGCGGCGGTGGTGGCGGCCAACAATGCGGTGGCGATCCAGGTCCTCATGCGGTCTCCTTGGCGGGCGGCTGCACGCCCAGCGCGGCAAGCACGTCCTGGCAGGCACCCATGGTGTGGTAGTCGGTCTTGCCGGCGGGACTCTTCTCGTCGGTGAGCTTGCTGTTGTCGGGCCCCAGGATCCGATACCAGGCGCCGTGCTTGTGGTCGACGAAGTGCTGCCAGGCGTAGGCCCAGAGCCGGTCGTACCAGCCCCAATAGGCGTTGTCGCCCGTCCGAACTGCCAGCCAGGCGGCGGCGGCCACGCTTTCGGCCTGCACCCAGAAGTACTTGTCGGCGTCGCAGATCTCGCCGTCGGGCGCGAAGCCATAGACGAGGCCGCCGTGCGTCGCGTCCCAGCCGTGCTTCATGGCGGAATCGAAGAAGTGGCGTGCCGTGGGCACCAGCCAGCTGGGCCGCGCTTCGCCCAGGCGGCGCTCCAACATCAGCAGCAGCTTGGCCCACTCCGTCAGGTGGCCCGTCTGGAAGCCCCAGGGGCGGAAGATGTTGGTCTTGTCGTGGCGGTTGTAGTCCCAGTCGGGTGTCCAGTCGCTCCTGTAGTGCTCCCAGACCAGGCCGCCCGCAAGGGCGGCCTGACGCTGGGCGATGGATGTGGCCAATGTCAGCGCCCGTTGGAGGTAGCGGTCTTCACCCGTCGCCGCATGGGCGGCCAGCATGGCTTCGCAGGCGTGCATGTTGGCGTTCTGGCCGCGATAGGCGCCGACCTGCCAGTCCGGCGTCGCTTCGTCGGCGTAGAGGCCATGGGCGGCCTCCCAAAAGCGACGCTCCATCAGGTCGAACGTGGCGGCGATGCCTTCACGTGCGCCGGGAACCCCGGCCTCAGCGGCATGCGAGTGGGCCAGCAGCACGAAGGCCAGGCCGTAGCAGTGGTGGGTGCCGTCGGTAACGGTGGCGCGACCATCGTGCCAGTCCAGCACCCAAGCGTAGCCACCTTGCGGCTGGCCATGGGCGTCATTGACGAAGGCCAGCGCGTGCGCCACGTCGGCGGCCGACCCGCCGAACCAGCGCCAGGCCAGCGCGTGGTTGAACACGAAGCGCGTGCTGCTGACGAGGTGACGGGTGCGGCGGTCGTAGACGGTGCCGTCGTCCTTGAAGAACTGAAAGCAGCCGCCGGTGGCGTCCTTTGAGCGCGGCGCGTAGAAAGCCAGCGTGTGGCGCATGTGAGCCCAAAGCGCCGGGGGCTGGCGCATATCGGGGACAGGGATCATTTCAGCACCTCGCTGCTCAGGAATCGGGTCAACTCGTCGGCCATCTGGGCATGCACGTCGATGCGCGGATGGGCCCAGGAGAAAGCCTGGAAGCGGTAGCTCCAGACCCGGGTGTCGCCTTCGTCGCGCAGCGTCTGCACGGCGCGCGACACGGCCTGCGGGATGGCGGGCTGCTCTTGCGGGGCGGACATGCCGCCCATCAGCAGCACGAGCTTGGCCTGCGGATAGCGGCCGCGCAGCTGGCGCACGAAGGCGAGGTAGCGTTCGCCGAAATCGGCTGCGATGGACAAGCCCTTGGACGCCGGGAAGCCGTGGTCGTTCTGGCCCAGGTTCAGCAGCACGACGTCGGGCGCGCGCGCGTCGGGCGGCGCAATCGCGGCGTCCTTGCGCGGCGCGTCGCGGTTCCACACCTGGGGCATCAGCAGGTCGTGCCACGTCGCCGTGATGCCAATGCCGCTGACGGCGATGCCGACATAGTCCGCGCCCAGACGCTCAGCTGTCACGGCGCCGTAGGCCCGCGTGCCGTCGTGGGGATAGAGGTCTTCGTACTGGTCTTCGGCGACGTCGCCGTTGCAGGCGCCGGCGGTGATCGAATCGCCGTAGAACGCCAGCTTCAGCGGGCGCTCGGGCGGCGGGGCGAGCAGTTGCGCGCCGTCCGCCAGGCGCAGGCCGTGGAAGGAAACCTCGGCCATGGAGCCCTCGGTGCGCTTGACGAGGCGCAGCGTGTGATCGCCGTCGGCCAGAGGCTCACGCAGTCGCCATGCCGTCCACCCCTGGCCGGGGACGGCCAGCGAGTGACGGTGGCCGTCGATCTCGACGGTGAAATGGCTGGTGCCCCAGTGCGTGGACGAGAACTCCAGGCTCAGTGTGCGGCCGGTGAAGCGGGCGCGCAGTTCGCTGCCGCTCCAGGCCAGTAGCCGCGTGCGGGGCATGGCCCCCGGGCCGATACGGCCCGACCAACGCAGCCGGGCGTCGGTGGCCGGAATCAGGCCCATGCGGTTGGTGGGCGTCTCACGCTCGAAGTCGCTGGGACGCAGGGCTGCCGGGTAAATGCCGGCCGACATGACGGCCAGCAGGCTGGCCGGGCGGCCGCTGCCCGCCCATTCGTCGCGCTTGACGCGCACCTGCATCAGGTGTGCGGTGGGTTCGAGGTCGCGGCCGACGACGGTGTAATGCCAGCCGAGATAGCCCTTTCGCTCCGGCACATGGCCTTTCAGCGTCACCCAGGGGCCATCGTCGACACGGGCCTCGAGGTTGCGGTACCGCTCGCTCTCGGCGTGGAAGATGGCGATCTCGCTGCCGTAGACGAGGAATCGGGCTTCGGCGTCGTCGGCTGTTGTGACCCAGCCGGGCTGCTGGCCGACCCATTCGGGGTGGACGTCGCCGCCGCGTGCGAAACCGTGCAGTTGGTAGGGCTTGAGCGTGTCGCCGGTGAGCAAGCGCGTGAACTCATGCGCGCGGCCATGGATCGGATCGGGCAGCGGCGCGGCAGCAGTCGCCGGGCCGTGGGCCACGGCACGCAAGGTTTCGGCCAGTGCGAGCGCAATGCGCTGGTGACCGGTGCCATTGGGGTGGATGGGCTCGTCGTAAAGCGTGGCCCAGCGGTCCTCGCCGGCATCGACGCGGGCCTGCATCCAGCGGCCGAAGTCCAGCGCCGTCAGCCCGTAATGGGCAGCCAGCCGCAGTTGAAGGTCGACGGCCTCGCGGGCAAGGTTGCCCTGCTGGGCAAGTCCCAGCACGAGAACGGCGGGCGGCCGCTTCGCGCTGAGCAGGCGGCGCAGCAGGGCTTCGTAGCTGCTGCCGCGCACGGCGGGGGCCAGCCACTGGTCGTTGACGCCGAACTCGACAATCACGAGATCGGGCTGTGCATCGAGCACGTGCGGCTCCAGCCGCTGCACGCCGGCCGCCGAGTCCGTGCCGCTGATGCCGGCATTGATCAGCCTGACCTTGGGCCCCAGTGACCTCGCCAGCAGGGCCGCCCAGCCGCGTTCGCGCGGCGGCTGGGCGGCGTAGCCGGTCGTGATGGAGCCGCCAAGAACGGCGACCGTGACGGGGTCGCCGGCTTCCAGCCGCTGCATGACGTCCTGCAGCCGGGAATCGGCCGCCGTGCTGTCGGCCGGCAGCATCAAAGACAGAGCCAACGCAAATCCTTTCAGCACATTCATCTCAGCCCTTGGTTGCGCCGGCCTGCAGCCCGACGACGAACTGCTTCTGGAACAGCAGGAACAGCACGATGGCAGGCAGCGACGCGAGCAGCGAGCCCGCCATCAGCACTGCGGCCGACTGGGGATTGAAGCTGAGGTCGCCTGCCATCTTGCCCAGTTGAAGCGGCAGGGTCAGTGTGGCCGCGTCGTTCACGACGAGCAGCGGCCACAGGAAGTTGTTCCACTCGCCCACCGCCACCGGGATGGCGATGGCCGTGAGTGCAGGCCGCAGCATAGGCAGTACGACGCTCCACCAGATGCGCAGCGTGCCCGCACCGTCCAGCGTCGCAGCGTTGACCAGGTCGTCGGGCACCGAGAGCATGGCCTGGCGGAAGTAGAAGACGACGAAAGCCTTCGCAAGCCCTGGCACCATCAGCGCCGCGTACGTGTTGATCCAGCCCAGCTGCGCCACCGTCACGAAGTTGGGAACGATGGTCACCTCCCACGGCAGCATCATGGACAGCAGCAGCGTGCGGAACAGCCAGCGGCTGCCGGGAAAGGGGCGCTGGGTCAGGACGAAGGCAACGAGCGACGCTGCCAGCAGGCTCACCGCCGTCACGACCGTAGTGACGAGCAGGCTGTTGGCATAGAAGCGCAGGAAGCCATGGCCCTCGACGGCGATCTGCAGGATGCCGGCGAGGCGGTCGGGGTCGGCCGTGGTGCCGGCCCAGTCGGGGTTGAAGAAGCTGCGCGAGGTGGCGACCTGCGGCCACAGCGTGGGCGGCTGACGCAGCAGCTCGGCCGAGCTCTTGAAGGCGCCGATGGCCATCCAGTAGTACGGCAGCAGCACGGCGGGCACCAGCAGCCAAAGTGGCAGCCGCAGCAGTCGAGGGAGCCAGGTCATCGGCGGCCCTCCCGCCCGATCAGCCTGAGGTTCAACCAGGTCAGGCCGAACAGCAGTGTCGTCTGCACCCAGGCGACTGCGGAGGCAAGACCCAGGTCGAGGTGGCGGAAGCCCCGGTCGAACAGGTAGGTGACCAGCATCAGTGCCGAGTCCAGCGGACCGCCCAGCGTGTCCACCGCGCCGTAGAGCAGGTAGGGCTCATAGAAGACCTGGAAGCTGGCGACCATGCCGGCCACACTGACGTAGACCAGCGTGGGTCTCAGGTTGGGCAGGGTGACGTGCAGCAACTGCTGCCAGCGTGACGCGCCGTCCAGCCGCGCGGCCTGGTACAGCTCCTCGGGGATGGCGCGCAGGCCGGCGACGAAGATGACCAGGTTGTAGCCCAGCACCGACCAGACGCCGACCAGCACCAGGACCGGCAACGCCCACTGCGGGTCCCCGAGGAAGCGTGCTGGCTCCAGGCCCAGCGCGGCGCGCAGGCTGTTGAAGAGGCCGTAGGTTTCTGAGTTGGCCAGCCACTTCCAGGCCGAGATGGCGCCCACGCCGCCGGCAACGGCCGGCAGGAAAAAGGCCACGCGGACCCATTGATGCAGACGCGAGTTGCTGCCGAAGTTCAACGCGAGGAGCAGCCCCAGCCCTACTGCGATGACGGACACCGAGGTCATGTAGGCGGCGGTGTTGACCAGCGCCGTCCAGAAACGCTCGTCGGCGAGCAGCTCGGCATAGTTGCCCAGGCCGATGAAGACCGGTGTATCGGTGGCGTGGTAGTCCGTGAGGCTCAGCCACGCGGAGCGAAGCACGGGCCACACGCCGAACAGCCCGAACAGCGCGAAGAAGGGCGAGACGAGCAGCATGTCTCGCCCATGGCGGCGCCACATCTTCATTGCCGGGTCCCCAAGGCGCGGTTCATGACGGCCGCCGCGCGGCTCAACTCCAACTGCGCGTCGCCGCCGGCCAGGACGACACGCTGCACGGCGCGAGTGACGAGGTAGTCCTGCCGCATCCAGGCGGGACAAGGTGGCGGGCCCTCGGCGTCGTCGAGCTGGGCCAGCAGCGCGTCGCGGTGGGGCAGCGGCAGGCTGGCGATCTGATCCTGCCGGCCGGATGGCAGCCACATGCCGCCATGGACCAGGGCCGCTTCGGCCATCCGGCGCGTGACCTCGGGCCGGTAGACGGTACGCATGAACTGCAGCGCCAGCTCGCGACGCGGCGAGAAGCGCGTGATGGCCAGCACCGTGCCGCCCAGCACTGCGGTGCGCCTGCCCGTCGGGCCGGCGGGAAGCGGCGCGGCGGCCCATCGGCCCATCAGGCCCTTGTGCACCATGTCCATGCGCGACAGCAGCCAACTGCCGGACTGCATCAATCCGTAGGCGCCGCTCTCGAGGCCGCCGTCGGCGTCGGGCCACGCGTCGGTGGGCGCCTGCAGCTCGCGGTAGAGGCGGGCGTAGTAAGACAGCGCGCGGACGGCTTCGGGGCTGTCAATCACGGCGCGCCGGCAGCTTGCGTCGTAGACCGCACCGCCGGCCTGGCGCAGGTAGGGATAGAAGCCCAGCCAGCTGGTGTTGCCCCACTGCTGTGCAAAGCCATGGTTTTGACCGCGCAGCGCACGTGCGGCGGCGAGGAAGCTGGCCCAATCGGCAGGCGCTTTGGGCAGGAGGTCGCTGCGGTAGTACTGCAGCTGCACATGCATGTCGAAGGGCGCCCCGAAGAGCCTGCCGTCGGGGCGACGGATGGCGCGCAGTGCCCCGGGGTTGGCGTGCTGTTCGAGCTGGTGGGCCAGGTCGGGCGCTGCCTCGTTCAGGTCCACCAGCGCACCTTTGGCGCCCAATGCGATGGCGTAGGACGTGCTGCCCGTGACGAGGTCCGGTCCGCGACGGCTGGCCAGGGCGGCGGAGTACTTGGTCATCGCGTCGGCCCAGGGCACGTCACGCACCTCGACGGCGATATCCGGATGGGCGGCGCGGAACGCGGCGACGGCGGGTTGCATCAGCTGGGGCGTCTTGTCGTCACCCACCATCCAGATGACCAGGCCGGCAGCTTGGGTCGGCGGCGCGCTGGCCGCGAGGCCGAAGGCCAGCGCCACCTGTACGAGCAGGGCTTTCATGACGTTGGGAAGCGCATGGCCTGCAAGGCCATCTTGTCTCTTGATGTTTACTAAACGGACTGAATTATGTTCGTGCACAACCGGGTCGTGTTGGCTGTCTCATCCAGAAAACATCGGGAATATCCCCGAGTGTCGGCAGTGTTTTAGAGAAACAGAATGCGCAACAAAACACTGTTTAGCTTTGCCCAAGGCGAGGCAGGAGACGAACCGCGATCGTCCTGACGCGCGGTGCAGCGGCTGTCCGGCAATGCCGGGCGCGCGCGTTTCCCGCCGCGGGCGGGCGTGCAACGCAACCGCAACGACTCCCACCCGTGAGCCTCGAACGACTGATCGATCTGCATGACGGCTGGCAAATGGCCGAGGTGCCAGAGGGCCTGGACGGCCCGGCGCTGGCGGCCCTGCCGGCCGACGCCTGGCTGCCAGCCGCCGTGCCTGGCACGGCCCATGGTGCGCTGCTCGCAGCCGGCCGCATTCCCGACCCCTTCTATGGCCGCAATGAAGCCGACGTGCGCTGGGTGGGCGAGCGTCGCTGGGCCTGGCGGCTGGGCTTCGAGGCCGGTGAACTGGCGTTGAAGGAGGACCTGGTCTTCGAGGGCCTGGACACCTACTGCGCGGTCTGGCTCAACGGCGAACGCCTGCTGGTGTCCGACAACATGTTCGTGCCGCAGCGCGTGGACGTGCGTGAGCGCTTGAAGCCGGGCCGCAACGAGCTGCTGCTGTGCTTTGAGCCGGCACTGGCGCGCGCCCGCGATGTCGAGGCGGTGCAAGGCAAGCGCCAACTGTGGAATGGCGACAGTGCTCGCCTGCATGTGCGCAAGGCGCAGTACCACTTCGGCTGGGACTGGGGCCCCGAGCTCATCGTCGCGGGGCCGTGGCGCGCCGTGCGCCGCCACGGCTGGAGCGCGCGTATCGAAGACCTCAGCATGCGCAGTGAACTGGGCGCCGGAATGGCAACGCTTCGGGTCGAAGCCCAACTCGAGGGGGAGGGGGGGCGCTGCGAGTTCGAACTGCTGGACCCTGAAGGCCGCAGCGTCGCGACGCAAGCCGTGCCCACGTCCGGGCGTGCGAGGGCGAGTGCGACGCTCGTGGTGGCCGATCCCCGGCTGTGGTGGCCCCGGGGCCTGGGCGGCCAGCCGCTCTACACGCTCGTCGCACGCGTGCTTGACGGCGAGCGCATGTTGGCTGAAAGCCGCCGCCGTGTGGGCCTGCGCACACTGCGCCTGGTGCAGGAGCCCGTGGACGGCGAGGTCGGCAGCAGCTTTCATTTCGAGGTCAACGGCCAGGCCTTGTTCGCCGGCGGCGCGAACTGGATTCCCGACGACAACCTGCTGGAGCGCATCACACCGGCGCGCTACCGCGAGCGCGTGGGACAGGCCGCAGCAGCGAACATGAACATGCTGCGCGTCTGGGGCGGCGGCATCTACGAGCACGAGGCCTTCTACGAGGCCTGCGACGAGCAAGGCCTGCTCGTCTGGCAGGACTTTATGTTTGCCTGCGGCCTCTACCCTGCCAATGCGGCCTTCATGTCCAGCGTACGCGCGGAGGCCGAAGCGGCCGTGAAGCGTCTGCGCCATCACGCCTGCCTAGCGCTCTGGTGCGGAAACAACGAGGACTACATGCTGGCCGAGTCGGTCGGCCTCGCTGGCCCGGGCGTGCCGGCGGAGCGCTTTGAGGCGCGCGCTCTCTACGAAGGCTTGTTGCCCGAGGTCTGCGCGGCGCTGGATCCGGATCGCCCTTACTGGCCCGGCAGCCCGTTCACGCCGGCTGATGCGTCGGGCCAGGGCGTCAAGTCCTCCGACGCGACAGTGGGCGATCGCCACAGCTGGGAGGTCTGGCACCAGCAGATGCTGCCTTACCAGCGCTATGGCGACGTCCAGGCGCGCTTTGTCAGTGAGTTCGGCATGCAGTCGCATCCATCGCTGGCGCTGTTCGAGTCGGTGCTGCCGCCAGCCGAGCGCTTTCCCGAGAGCCGCACCGTGCAATGGCACAACAAGGCCGGCTCGGCCGCGGGGCCGGACGGACACAGGCGCCTGGCGGTTTACCTGGCCGACAACCTGCGCGTCGGCCCTACGCTGGCAGACCATGTCTACGCGACGCAGTTCGTGCAGGCTGAGGCCATGCGCGTGGCCTACCAGGACTTCCGCCGCCGCTGGCAGCGGCCCGGTGCGCGTGCGGTGGGCGGTGCGCTGGTCTGGCAGCTCAACGACTGCTGGCCGGTGACGAGCTGGGCCCTCATCGACGCGTCGGGTGCGGTCAAGCCGGCCTGGCATGCGGTGCGTCGGGCGATGGACATGCTGGCCGTGGCCGTGCGGCTGGAGGCAGGCGGGGCGCGGCTGGCCGTCATGAACGGTGCCATG
This sequence comes from Roseateles sp., assembly GCF_036404855.1. Lineage (GTDB taxonomy): Bacteria > Pseudomonadota > Gammaproteobacteria > Burkholderiales > Burkholderiaceae_C > Pelomonas. The sequence goes on along the minus strand of NZ_DASWYS010000125.1, from coordinate 4,352 downwards.
GCCCCGGCTGCAGTGAAGCTGCAGCTGCGCGTTTTCGCGATGGACGGGCAGGTGCTGGCTGAGACCGGCGTGGCCCAGGAGGCGCCGCCGTCGACTTGCGTGGAGACGGTGCTGGCGTTGCCCGGGTTCGATGAACCTGTGGTGGCTGAGGTGCTGGCGCTGGACCCGCGGGATGGCCGGGAACTGGCGCGTGACTGCGCCTGGACCGAGCCCTTCAAGTTCTACAGCCTGGCGGGTGCGCGTCTTGAAATCGCGGCCGAGGACCAGGTCTTGCGCCTGAGCTGTGACCGGCCCGTCAAGGGCCTCTGGATTCGGCACGAAGGCCTGGCCCTGAACGACAACTTCATCGACCTGATGCCGGGTGTTGGGCGGTGTGTCGCCTCTGGGATAGCGCTACCAAGGTCGTTGACGGCAACGGCGCTTGACCTTCCCGCAACAACTTTCAATCTGCTGAAAGGAGGTGGGTGAGTGCAAAGGCAGAAATGCGTGTATCCCCTATCCCTGATAGTCCCAATGTTGACTGGAACAAACATTGGTAGCGTTACCAGATACCTGCGTCATTGAACCTGCAGGACCGACACCAAGCCCGTCAAGGACTGGATGTTTCCCACCAAAGAGGAGCAACGAGGATGAGACAATTCAAGCGGACAACGCTGTCACTAGCGGCCGTTCAGGCGCTGGTTTGGGCAGCCACACCAGCGCTGGCGCAGAACGCGGCGGCGCCGGCGCCTGCGGCCTCACCGGCCACGGACAAAGGCCCGCAGGCTTTGGAGACCGTTATCGTCTCCGGGCGTCGCGCTGCGCTCGCGTCGGCACAGAAGCTCAAGCAGGAGTCGGACGAGATCGTCGACTCGGTCGTCGCTGAGGAGATCGGCAAGCTGCCGGACCGCTCAGTGTCCGAAGTGCTTCAGCGCATCGTCGGGGCGACGATGTCGCGTGTTTCAGCATCCAACGATCCAGTGCACTTTTCCGTCGAGGGTTCGGGTGTCAACATCCGTGGCCTGACCTACGTGGCGGCCCAGCTCAACGGTCGTGAAACCTTCAGCGCCAACCAGGGCCGCAACTTGGGTTTCGAGGACGTGCCGCCCGAGCTGATGGCGGGCGTGGACGTCTACAAGAATCCCTCGGCCGAGCAGATTGAGGGTGCCATCGGCGGCCTCGTGAACCTGCGCACGGCACTGCCCTTCGACTTCCCGGGCTTCAAGGGTTCGCTCTCCGTCGATGTGAGCCGCAACAGCCTTGCCGCGAAGAACAAGCCCAGTGTCTCGGGCCTGCTGACCAACACCTGGAACACCGACATCGGCAAGATCGGCCTGCTGGTTGACGTTGCGCATTCCCTCAGCGCCAACCGCACGGACGGTCTCGTGCTCGACCCCTTCTACAAGCAGTCGGCGACCAGCAGCACCTGGATTTCGCGCGGCATCACGTGGCGGCAGCAGTTCTATGAGCGCGTGCGCGACGGCCTTTACGCGGCGGCGCAATGGCGCAATGGCGATGTCGAATCCTCGCTGACCTTCTTCCGCTCCAAGTACCGCTTCGACTGGAACGAGAACAATGTCAGCAACCAGGTCGATCCTTACAACGTCCGCGTGCTCAACGGCACGTATGACAGCAATGGCGTGATGACCAAGGGCACGCTGACTGGCGTGAACGGCAGCGGCGACGTGACCGGCATCGAGGTCGAGAACCAGACCCGCTACTCCAAGCGCAGCTCGCAGACCGATGACCTGTCCTGGAAGATCCAGGGCCGGGTGAACGATCAGCTGACATGGACTTCAGACCTGCAGTACATCAGGTCCAAGACCCAGAACTTCGACTCCACCGTAGGCACGGGTGTGCAACTGCCCAGCGAGCAGGTGGACTACACGGGCTCCATGCCGCGCCTGGTGTTCGACAGCAGCGCGATGGGCATCCTGAACGATCCGTCCAAGTACTACTGGGCCATGATGATGGACCACCTGGACAAGGGCAAAGGAACGCAGAAGGCCTGGAAGGTCGACGGGCGGTGGACGTTCCGCGACAACCCCATCCTGGAGGACTTCCGCTTCGGCGTGCGTATCGCCAAGCGCGACGCCGAGACCATCAACAGCATGAATGGCCAAGGCGACTCTTACAACTGGGCCACCATCACCCACGCTTGGCAATTGGGCTGGAACATTGGCGAGCTGGCCTACATCAACCAGTCCAACATTCCGACCTACAAGAACAGCTTCAACAACTTCATGGGCGGCGGCAAGGTCAACCTGCCTTCGCTGTACTTCCCGGCCGCGTCCGTGGCATTCGGTTGGCCCGACAGCTATAACCAGCTGCACCAGCTCTATCTCAACAAGTGCGCGGCCTTCGCGGCCACCGCAGGCTGGGATGGCGCAGGCTGCGCGCAGCAGGCCAACAGCTACCAGGGCGGCGGCAAGTGGCAGGTGGCCTCCTTCGGCACCGACCCCAAGGGCACGAACTCGCAGACCGAAACCACGGCAGCGGCTTACGGCCAGTTGCGCTTCTCGTTCGAGGAGAAGGGTTTGCCGTTGGACGGCAACATCGGCCTGCGCGCCGTGCACACCAAGAACGAGGCGCAAGGCTATACCTCGCTGAGCGTTCAGGCTGCGCCCGCCGGTGCCGTGCTGGCGAATGGCGTCGTGCTGCCCAACTTCACCGCAGCGGCGATTGCGGCGAACACCACGATGCAGGACATTCGGCAGAGCTTCACGGACTTCCTGCCAAGCCTGAACCTGCGCCTCAAGGCTGCGCCGGATTTGCAGTTCCGCTTCGCCGTGTCGCGCGCGCTGTCGCGTCCGCAATTGGGCCAGATGCAGGCCTATCTGCCGATGAAGTTGACGCTGGATGTCGACCAGCCGGAAGAGGGCTCCACCCTTCCGCCGGTCGTCAAGACCGTCAAGCTGACCGGCAACGCCGGTGGCAATCCGACGCTCAAGCCCATCAGGTCGACGCAGGAGGATTTGACGGCCGAGTGGTACTTCGGCAAGAGCAGCTCGTTGACCATGGCGGTGTTCAACAAGAACCTCAAGGACATCATCCTCAACCAGACCTTCAAGCGCACCATCTCTGACAGCGACGGCAAGCCGGTGAGCTTTGTGATGAACGGCCCCGTCAATGGCGCGAAGGGCTATGCGCGGGGTGCGGAACTCGCTTACCAGCAGTACTTCGACTGGGTGCCGTCCTGGTTGCAGGGCCTGGGCGTGCAGGCCAACTACACCTACGTCGACAGCAAGGTGAAGCGTTACAACGCGGTCTATTCCGCCTACTGCACGCCGGGGGCGGGGCAGGACAACCTGAACCTGTTCATCAACGGCTGCGATACCGATGGCCGCTCCTTTGGCGACATGCCCTTGGACAACCTCTCGCGCAACACCTACAACATCGCGCTGCTGTTCGATCGAGGCCCCCTGTCCGCGCGCATTGCCTACAACTGGCGCGGCAGGTACCTGTACGGCGTGGCGTTGAACTCTGACAACACCGGCCCGAACCAGACCAATGCGCTGGACACCAACCCAGCGAGCCCCACTTACAACCGGCATGACATCAGCCTGCCGCTGGGCCTGCCGCTGTGGGCGGACGCGTATGGCCAGGTGGACGTGGGCCTGCACTACAAGTTCACCGACAACTTCACGATGGGTCTGGACGCGACCAACCTGACGAACAAGACGTACAAGCAGATCATGCAGCAGCACATTGGCATGATCGGCCACAACTACTTCACGTCGGGGCGCAGCTTCAAGCTCAGCGCGCAGTACAACTTCTGACCTTCGCGCCGGTGGAGCCGGCTCAAACAGCAAGGGCACCGTTGTTGGTGCCCTTGTTCATTGCCGATCTGAGGACCTATTTCAGCGGCGCCGCTGCGCAGTATCTGCGGATGAACTCCGAATGCTCGGGCATCGCCGCCACGCAATTGGAGATGGTGTCGGACACGCCCTTGAAGTAGTTCACCGTGTCCTCAACACCCTGCAGGTCAGCCAGGGCCAGCCAGCCCCTGGGGCGCAGGTTCTGGCCCTCCATGACCTCGAACCAGCTCGGCTCGCGAAACAGGTCGGTTTCGACATAGACGAGGCGTCCGCTTGCGGCATAGAGGTCCATGCGCCATCGCAGCTTGTCGGGGATGGCCATGTTGGCGCACGCCTGCCAGAAGCCACCATCCTCCCGCTGGTTCAGGTGGTAATGCAGCACGATGAAGTCGCGCACCGACTCATAACGTTCGCGACTCACACGGTTGTACTCTGCGATCTCCGCTGGGTCGAAGCCGCGGTGCGGGAAGGCCTCGATGAGCCGGGCCACCCCCATCTGGATCAGATGTAGGGCCGTCGACTCCAGCGGTTCCACGAAGCCGGCCGACATGCCGA
>NZ_DASWYS010000124.1:0-1991 GCF_036404855.1 Roseateles sp. | reverse complement strand
GGACTTCGAGGAATTCCGGCGCCATTACGTCGCGCCGGAGCGGATGGCGGTCTAGGAGTCTGCGCGGCAGAACTCGCCGCACATTGCCGCAGCGCGCGGTGATCTCCTCGGACTGCGCTTCGAGGGGTCTTTAGCGGCTGGCTCGATGGGCTGCAGCCTTTGGCGAGCCTGGTAGGGCGGCTGCGGGCACGTGGCAGACGTGTTCTTCGCACATCAGTGCCCCTTCAGCCGGCCATCGCTGCCATGCGCCGCAGGTTCAGCGCCATGCACACGAGCTTCCACTCGGCCTGCACCCGGTGCAACCCCCGCATGCTGAACTGTCGGAACCCCAGCACGTTCTTGATCCAACCGTTGGGCGGCTCGGCGATCCACTTGCGCTTGCGGTACGCCGCTTTGCCGTCGTCGCTCTGCAGCTTGGCCGCCATCGCTGCGGTGTACGGGTACTGCCCGGCGTCGACCTGGGCGTGTTCCTTGCCTTCACGGCCCAGCGCCACCACCAGCTCGATCGGGGCGTTCTTCAGGTTGTCTTCGCTGCGGTAGCCCGCGTCGGCCAGACCCAATGCGGGCAGCTCACCCAGGTTGTCCTTGACGGCCTGGATCATCGGCAGCAGCCAGTTCGCATCCGGCGCGACGTTGTTCAACTCCGCCGCCACGATGATGTGCGCGGTCTCGTCCACCGCCGTCTGCGCGTTGTACGCCGGGTCGAACCCGCCACCGGCGCGCTTCATGATGCGGCTGTCCGGGTCGGTGAAGTTCTCCTGAGCCTTGTCCTCGGGCACGCCGAACTCACGCTTGTAGCGCCCGCCCCTGGATTTGCCATCGGGCCCTCGTGGGCGGCGGTCGTCGTCTTCGCTGCGGCCACGCTCCAGGTCCGCCTCTCGCTGGCGTTGCTCCAGCCGCTCGCGGGCTTCGCGGATGGCCGCAAGCCGCGCCTCGCGTCGCTCGATCTCGGCGGGCAGGTCCAACTCCGGCTCTCCCGCCTCGGCCTCGTCGGTGGCCTTGGCGCGCGCCAGCAGTGCGTCGATCTGCGTCTTGAGCTCGACCTCGGCCTGCTTCATGCGCTCGTAGCTCATGGCCTTGTGGCGGCTGGCGTTGGCCTTGAGCTTGGTGCCGTCGATGGCCACCGTGCCCAGCTTGACCAAGCCCATCTCGCGGGCGAGCCTGACCACTTGCACGAACAGCGCCGACAACTCCTTGAGGTGCAAGGCGCGGAAGTCGCAGATCGTGCGGTGGCGCGGGAAGTTGCCGGCCGCCAGCATCCGAAACGCGAGGTCTTCGTGCAGCCGGCGCTCGATCTTGCGCGAGCTGAACACGCCGCTGGCGTAGGCGTAGATCAGCACCTTGACCATCATGGCCGGGTGAAAGGGCTGGTTGCGCGAGCCGCCGCCCTCATACCTGGCGTAGAACGCCTTGAGGTCCAGCGCGTCAACCGTGTCGTGAATGAAGTAGGCCAGGTGGCCTGCCGGCAGCCAGTCTTGCGGTGCTGCCGGCAGCAGCATCACTTGGTCGGGTTCGTAGGGACGGTAGCTTCCTGCCATGCCCGATCAACGCACGCACCGCGGCCGCCGACATCAGGAACTTCCCGGTTCTGCCGCGCAGACTCCTAGCGGCCCGGGCGCTGCGCGCTCTTGGGCCGGAAGGCCTTGCAGACCTCGTCGCGCGTCTCGAGGTAAGGCCCGCCGATCAGGTCGATGCAGTAGGGCACGGCCGCGAAGATGCCGCTGGCCTTCTCGTGCCCGGCCAGCGTCTCGGCGATGGCCTTGGGCTGGCCCGGCAGGTTGATGATCAGGCTGCGGCCGCGGATGACGGCGACCTGGCGCGACAGGATGGCCGTCGGCACGAAGTGCAGCGAGATCTGGCGCATCTGCTCGCCGAAGCCCGGCATCTCGCGGTCGGCGACGGCAAGCGTCGCCTCGGGCGTCACGTCGCGCGGCGCGGGGCCGGTGCCGCCGGTGGTCAGCACGAGGTCGCAGCGCTCGGCGTCGACCAGC
>NZ_DASWYS010000123.1:0-20156 GCF_036404855.1 Roseateles sp. | reverse complement strand
GCAGGACATCGTGGGCCTCATCAACGCCGCCGGCGGCAAGGCCGTGGGCCTGACGGGCCGCGACGGCGGCATGATCCGCGCCAGGCAGCTGAAGATGCTGGACAAGGACGACCCGGCCAAGGAGCACGACATCGGCCAGGTCGGCGACATCGTCTCCATCGACCCCTCCGTCGTGAAGGCGCTGCAGGACGACCAGTTCATCCCCGTCGTCAGCCCCATCGGCTTCGGCGAGAAGAACGAGAGCTACAACATCAATGCCGACGTCGTGGCCGCCAAGCTGGCCACCGTGCTGCAGGCCGAGAAGCTCTTGATGCTGACCAACATCCGCGGCGTGCTCGACAAGCAGGGCGAGCTGCTGACCGAGCTGACGCCTCGCCGCATCGATGAGTTGGTGGAAGACGGCACCATCAGCGGTGGCATGATCCCCAAGATCGCGGGCGCCATCGACGCAGCCAAGAGCGGCGTCAATGCCGTCCACATCATCGATGGTCGTGTGCCGCATGCCATGCTGCTGGAGGTGCTGACCGATCAGGCCTACGGGACGATGATCAGCTCTCGCTGATGTGAACCCCTCGTCCAGGGAGCCCCTGGGCCGGGGTGTCGCTGCAGCCCATGGCTGCGGCGCTTCCTCAGGCACGTGACGCCCTCGAGGCGTGACGTGTCCCACCTTCTTCCCTGAGGTGGACGGCCTGGAGCGGCCCGGCGCTCAGCCCACAGTGGCATGGATGACTGACATGAACTCACGCGACCGCGTCTGGCTGTTCGACCTCGACGACACCCTGCACAACGCCTCGCATCGCGCGTTTGCCGAACTGAACGCGTCGATGACGGCCTATATCGAGACCCATCTGGGTCTGCCGACCGACGAGGCCGTCGCGCTGCGCCATCGCTACTGGACGCGCTATGGCGCGACGCTGACCGGCCTGCAGCGCCATCACAGCGTCAAGGCCGCGCATTTCCTGCACGAGACCCACCGCCTTCCCGGGCTTGAGGCGCATCTGCACGGCCATGCCCACGACCTGGCCGCCCTGCGCCGCCTGCCCGGCCGGAAGTTCCTGATGACGAACGCGCCGCTGGCCTACGCCGAGCGGGTGCTGGCGGCCATCGGACTGCTGGGCGTCTTCGATGGCATGGTCTGCATCGAGGACATGAGCTGCTTCGGCCAGTCCCGTCCCAAGCCGGACGCGCGCATGTTTCGCATGGTGCTGGCGCGGCTCAAGCTCAGGCCCGAGCGCTGCATCCTCGTCGAGGACACGTTGATCCACCAGAAGACCGCCCGTGGCCTGGGGCTGTCCACCGTCTGGATGCAGCGCTGGCTGCGTCGGGCGGGCGCCGCCCGACTGCACCGGCGGCCCGTCTACGTGAGCCGGCGCGTGCGGTCACTCGGGGCCTTGTTACGCTCCCCCCAGTTCTGAGCGACAGCGCGCGTCGATAGCGGCTATCCTCAGCCGACAATGCGAACCCCGCGTTAGGAAAGCCCACAGAGCCCATGTCCCCGTTCTCGGTCCTGATCGTCGAAGACCAAGCCCGCTTCCGGGAGGCCTTCACGCACGCCCTGGGCAGCGTGCCCGACATCGAGCTGCTGGGCATCGCGCCCGATCTGCCCCAGGGCCGGCGCATGTTCGACCAACTGCAGCCCGACGTGCTGCTGGTGGACCTGGACCTGCCCGGCGGCAGCGGCATCGAGTTGATCCGCCACGCCGCCCAGACGCGGCCGCAATGCGAAGTGATGGTGATCTCCGTGTTCGGCGACGAGCAGCACGTCGTCGCCAGCATCGAGGCGGGTGCCACCGGGTACCTGCTGAAGGACAGCCTGGCGCTGGACCTGCCCGGCCAACTGCGCTCGCTGCGCGCTGGCGGCAGCCCCATCAGCCCGGTCATCGCCCGCCGCCTGCTGGTGCGGCTGGCACCGGGCGCGCAAGGCGCGACCGGCCCCTCGCCCGAGGCCATGGCCGCCACGCTGGCTGACGAGGAGGTTGTTGCGCTGTCCGAGCAGGAGTCGCGCGTGCTGCACCTCGCGGCCAAAGGCTTCACCTTTGACGAGATTGCGCAGTTCATGCAGGTGTCGCCGCACACGGTCATGACCTACGTCAAGCGGGTCTACCGCAAGCTGCACGTACGTTCCAAGGTGGAAGCCATCTACGAAGCCCGGCGCCTGGGCTGGCTGCGGGATTAGCATCCGCCGCCATGGACGCCGACCAGCCCGCCGCCGACAGCACCCCCACTCCGAGGAAGCGCCCCAAGCCGGGCGAGCGCCGCACCCAGATCCTGCAGGTGCTGGCCGGCATGCTGGAGCAGCCCGGCGCCGACCGCATCACGACGGCCGCGCTGGCTGCCAAGCTTGACGTCAGCGAGGCGGCGCTCTATCGCCACTTCGCCAGCAAGGCGCAGATGTTCGAGGCGCTGATCGATTTCATTGAGAGCAGCGTCTTCGGCCTGGTCAACCAGATTGCCGACAACCCCAATCCCCTGCCGCCGCCGGGCAAGGCCGCGCGCATCGCCAGCATCATCCTGCAGTTCGGTGAGAAGAACCCCGGTATGACCCGTGTGATGGTGGGCGACGCCCTGGTGTACGAAAACGAGCGACTGGTGGCGCGCATGAACCAGTTCTTCGACCGCGTCGAGTCTTCGCTGCGCCAGGTGCTGCGCACTGCGGCCGAGGCCCAGGGGTCGCTGACGCCCACCGTGCAGGCCAATGCCCAGGCCTCGGTCTGGGTCAGCTTCATCATCGGGCGGTTGCAGCGCTATGCCCGCTCGGGGTTCCGTCGGCTGCCGACGGAACAGCTGGAAGCGTCGCTCAAGAGCATCGCCTAACTACACTGGCGGCATGTCTGCCGCACTGGAATCCCTGCTGAGCCGCGCCGAAGGTCTGCTGACCCGACTCGAAGCGGTCCTGCCCCACCCCGCCACGCCGCCCGACTGGGCCGCATCCACCGCGTTTCGTGCCCGCCGCCGCCACGGTGCGCTTTGCCTGGAGCCGGTGCGTGCCGTCAGCCGCATCTCCTTGTCAGACCTGAAGGAAGTGGAGCCCCAGAAGGAACGGCTGCTGCGCAACACGGCCCAGTTCGTCGCCGGCCGGCCGGCCAACAACGTGCTGCTGACGGGCGCGAAAGGCACGGGCAAGAGCTCGCTGATCAAGGCCGTGCTGAACGAGTTCTCGGGCCAGGGCCTGCGTCTCATCGAGGTCGACAAGGCAGATCTCGTGGACCTGCCGGACCTCATCGAACAGGTTGCCGCCCGTCCGGAGCGCTTCGTCGTTTTCTGCGACGACTTGAGCTTCGACGAAGGCGAGGCCAGCTACAAGGCGCTGAAGAGCATCCTCGACGGTTCCGTCGCCGCGGCCAGTGACAACGTGCTGATCTACGCCACCAGCAACCGTCGCCACCTGCTGCCCGAGAAGATGGCCGACAACCTGGGCGGCACCCATGGCGAACACGGCGAGATCCACCCTGGCGAGGCCGTGGAGGAGAAGATCTCCCTGTCCGAGCGCTTCGGACTTTGGATCAGCTTCTACCCCTTCAGCCAGAACGAGTACCTGGCCATCGTGGCCCAGTGGTTGCGCCATTTCGGCCTGGACGAAGCCGCCATCGAAGGCGCGCGCCAGCAGGCGCTGATCTGGGCGCTGGAGCGAGGCTCTCGGTCGGGTCGCGTGGCCTTCCAGTTCGCCCGGGACATGGCGGGGCGGGGCGAATGAGTGAGCGCCCCATCACCGAGGTCGCCGTGGGAGTGCTGGTCAGGCCCGATGGTGAGTTCCTGCTGACCTCACGCCCCGAGGGCAAGGTCTACGCGGGCTACTGGGAGTTCCCCGGCGGCAAGGTCGAGGCCGGCGAGACCGTCGAGCAGGCCTTGGCGCGCGAGCTGCGCGAGGAAATCGGCATCGAGATCGGCGCCGCTCACCCGTGGAAGACGGAGATCTTCGACTACCCCCATGCCCTGGTGCGGCTGAATTTCTGCAAGGTCTTCGAATGGACCGGCGAGTTTCAGATGCTGGAGGGGCAGCAGATGGCCTGGGCCAGCCTGCCTGTGCGCGTCCAGCCGGTGCTGCCGGGTACCGTGCCTGTGCTGAACTGGTTTGCCGAAGAGCGCGGCCACACCGGCCCGACTCACCTAGACTGAAACCATGAACTGGCTGGATGAAGTGAAATGGGATGACAAGGGTCTGGTGCCCGTCATCGCCCAGGAGCTGGGCACGGGGGATGTGCTGATGTTCGCGTGGATGAACCGGGAAGCGCTGGCCCTGACGGCCGAGCGGGGCCAGGCCGTCTACTGGAGCCGCTCGCGCAACAAGCTCTGGCACAAGGGCGAGGAGAGCGGCCATTTCCAGCAGGTACACGCCATTCGCATGGATTGCGACAACGACGTCGTGTTGCTGACCATCACGCAACTCGGCCATGAGCCCGGCATCGCTTGCCACACGGGGCGCCACAGCTGCTTCTTCCAGAAACTGGAAAACGGTGTCTGGAGCGCGACCGAGCCGGTGCTGAAGGACCCCGCCAAGATTTATGAGTGACGACATCCTCTCCCGCGTCGGCGCGGTCATTGAGTCCCGCAAGGGGGCCGATCCCTCGACCAGCTACGTCGCCAAGCTCTTCGACAAGGGTCTGGACGCCATCCTGAAAAAGGTTGGCGAGGAGGCGACCGAGACCGTCATGGCGGCCAAGGACGGTGACCCCCAGAAGGTCGTCTACGAGGTTGCCGACCTGTGGTTCCACAGCATGGTTGCCCTGGCCCACTTCAACCTGAAGCCCGAGGACGTGCTGGCCGAGCTGGCCCGTCGCGAGGGCTTGTCGGGCCTGGCAGAGTTCGCTGCACGCAAGCAGGATTGATCCAAGGGTAGGAGCCACTATGCAAGAGGGTAGTTTCGACGTGCGGCCGGTCGATGGCCAGCAGCTGCAAAGCCTGCGCCAGCTGACGCTCGCGGTCTACGTGCTCTATGCCGTCGGCATCTTCACCGGGCTGCCCGCGCTCATCGCCATCATCATCAACCACGTCAAGTACGGCGACACCGTCGGCACGCTCTACCAGAGCCATTTCCGCTGGCAGATTCGCAGTTTCTGGTGGGGGCTGGTCTGGGCTTGCGTGGGCTGGGCGACGGCCGTCTTTGGTCTCGGCCTGGTCATCCTGGCGCTGAACTGGTTCTGGCTGGTTTATCGACTCGTGCGTGGCTTCCTGAACTGGAATGACGGCAAACCCATGCCGGTCTGAAAGGAAATTCAACGTGTCCCACGACCCGAACTGCATCTTTTGCAAGATCGTCGCCGGCCAGATTCCGAGCAAGAAGGCCTACGAGGATGAGGACATCCTCGCCTTCCACGACATCCATCCCTGGGCGCCCGTCCACGTACTCATCATTCCCAAGCGCCACATCGCCTCCATGGCCGACGTGACCGAGGCCGAATCCGGCCTGCTCGGCCGCATGACGGCGCTGGGCCCGCGCCTGATGAAGGAACTGGGCGTGACGAACGGCTTCCGCCACGTCATCAATACCGGTTCGGACGGCGGGCAGGAGGTGTATCACCTGCATCTGCATGTGATGGGCGGGCCGCGACCATGGTTGAAAGGTTGAGGGCTTTCCCTCACCTAGAATTTGGGCCAGTCCACAAGGAGTCAACATCATGGGTTCATTCAGCGTCTGGCACTGGCTGATCGTCCTGGTCGTCGTCATTGCCATTTTTGGCACCAAGAAGCTGCGCAACGTGGGTTCCGACCTGGGCGCCGCGGTCAAGGGGTTCAAGGACGGTATGAAGGACGGCTCGGCGGACGCGCCAGCCACGCCGCCGCAGCAGGTCGGAGCCAACAAGGCCAACGACCCGAATACGGTCGACGTCGATGCAAAAACCAAGTCTTGAGACGCAAGTCCTGAGCCTCGCGCGTGCTTGACTTCGGCTTCGACAAGCTCGCGCTGATCGGCGCGGTGGCCTTGATCGTCATTGGCCCGGAAAAGCTGCCGCGCGTCGCCCGCACGGTGGGCACGCTGCTCGGCAAGGCACAGCGCTACGTGGCTGACGTGAAGGCCGAGGTCAACCGCTCTATCGAGCTGGAGGAGCTTCAGAAGATGAAGTCCCAGTTCGAGACGGCGGCGCGCGACGTCGAGCAGAGCGTGCGCCAGGAGGTGGACTCCGCCTCGCAGGCACTGAACCAGACTTGGCAGGATGTCAGCGCAGACGCTTCGTCCTTCGAGTCCGATGCCTCGATAGGCGTGCCGCCGCCCGAGTACCGGCATCCGAAGAAGAATTGGCGCCTCAAGCGAGGTGCAACGCCCATGTGGTTCAAGCAGAAGGCCGGCGTGCGCCGTCATACCCAGTCGGGGGCGGCCCGTGTTGCGCGCTTCCGCCCACCGAAACGCTGAGCCATGAGCTCCTTCCAAAAACCTGACCGCGACGAACTGGCCGGCACCGAACAGCCCTTCGTCGCCCACCTGATGGAGCTGCGCGACCGGCTGCTGCGCGCCATCATTGCCGTTGCCGTCTGCTTCGGCGCCCTGGCCCTCTACCCCGGCCCGGGTGCGCTCTACGACCTGCTGGCCGCTCCGCTGGTGGCGCATCTGCCAACCGGCACCACGATGATCGCGACCAACGTCATCGCGCCCTTCTTCGTGCCACTGAAGATCACCATGTTGGCCGGCTTCCTGCTGGCCCTCCCTGTGGTGCTCTACCAGGCGTGGGCCTTTGTCGCGCCGGGCCTGTACTCGCATGAGAAGCGCCTGGTGCTGCCGCTGGTGGTGTCCAGCACGCTGCTGTTCTTCGCTGGCGTGGCCTTTTGCTACTTCTTCGTCTTCGGCCAGGTCTTCAAGTTCATCCAGAGCTTCGCGCCCAAGAGCATCACGGCGGCGCCGGACATCGAGGCCTACTTGGGCTTCGTGATGAACATGTTCATCGCCTTCGGCGCGGCCTTCGAGGTGCCGGTCATCGTCGTTGTGCTGGCGCGCATTGGCGTCGTGTCCGTGGAAAAGCTGCGGGAATGGCGCGGCTACTTCATCGTCGTTGCCTTCATCGTCGCGGCCGTCATCACGCCGCCAGACATCGTTTCCCAGCTCGCATTGGCCATCCCCATGTGCCTGCTCTATGAATTGGGTCTGTTCGCAGCCGGCTATTTCGTGCGCCACACCAAGGCCCCGGACGAGGCCGATCAGCCCACCGATCAGTCGTCCTGACTGCGTTGCGGCGGAGGCCGCTGCGCTACGGCGAGCTGGAAGGCCATGGCCTTGCCGCCGCGCTGCACGCCCACCTCGATCGTGCTCCTGGGCTTGAGCGCCGCGACGCTGGCCAGCAGTTCAGCAGGCGTGGTGATGACATGCGGGCCGATCCGGGTCAGCACATCACCGGGCTTGATGCCGGCCTGTGCCGCCGGCGCGTCGCTGATGACGCCGCCGATCAGCACGCCCTTGGCATCCCCCAGCTTCAGCGCTTCGGCCAGCTCCGGCGTCAGCTCGCGCGTCTGCACGCCGATCCAGCCACGCGCGACGACACCGTCCTGCAGCAGCGCCGTGGCCACTTGGCGAGCCACGTCCACAGGAATGGCGAAGCCAATGCCCAGTGACCCGCCACTGCGCGAAAAGATGGCCGTATTGATGCCCACCAGCCGGCCGTCGGCATCCACCAGCGCACCGCCGGAATTGCCGGGGTTGATCGCCGCGTCAGTCTGGATGAAGTTCACGAATTGGTTGATGGCCAGCTGATTGCGGCCCAGCGCCGAGACGATGCCCGAGGTCACCGTCTGGCCGACGTTGAAGGGGTTGCCGATGGCCAGCACGGCGTCGCCCACCTGCAGATTGGCGGCATCACCCAGCGGGATGACGGGCAGGCCGCCCAGCTCGATCTTCAGCACGGCGAGATCGGTCTCGGAGTCGGTGCCGATGAGCTTGGCCTGGGCCTGGCGGCCATCGCTGAGTCGTACCTCGATGTCGGAGGCGCCTTCGACAACATGATTGTTGGTCAGCAGCACGCCGTCGGCGGAGATGATGACGCCCGAGCCCACACCGAGCTGAGGCGTGCCGCGCGGCTGGCGGGGGCCAAAGGGCAGGCCCGGAAGGCCGAACAACGGCTCGCGTGCGCGCTCGGCGCGCGATGGCGCCTTGCTGGCTGCGATGCTGACGACGGCCGGTGCCGCGATATGGGCGGCGTGCGCGAAACCGATGCGTACCACCGAGGCAGGCGGGGAGGGGGGAAGGGCGATCTGCTGCGCGGTCCGGGCCGTCAGCCCGTTCGACGCCGGGCGCCCGCGATCCTGCCCCAGCCATTGCGGCTTCAGCGTCGCGATGACGAACAGGGCGGCCAGGATCACGGTGACCGCCTGCGCGAAAATCAGCCAGAGCCGTTTCAACACCCCAACATCCCCATCAAGCCATGACCGATCGCGCCGCGCTGGAATTCAGCCTGAACCAGTTGCTGGAGCCAGCACGCTTCAAGGATTATGGGCCGAACGGCCTGCAGGTCGAGGGGCGCGCCGAGGTCCGCCATCTGGTCTGCGGGGTCACTGCCAGCCTGGCGCTCATCGATGCCGCCGTCGCCGCGAATGCCGATGCCATCCTGGTTCATCACGGCCTGTTCTGGCGCGGCCAGGACGGGCGCGTCACCGGCTGGATGAAGCAGCGCCTGGCGCTGCTGCTGGCCCACGACATCAACCTTTTCGCATACCACCTGCCGCTGGATGCCCACCCTCTGCTCGGCAACAACGCGCAGCTCGGCGCGCAATTCGGCTGGACGGCTGATTCGCGTTTCGGCGAGCAGGACCTGGGCTTCAGTGGGGCCATAGAGCCCACTACCCTGGACGCGCTGGCTGCGCGATGGCGCGATGTGCTGGGCCGGGGCGTGACCGCGGTGCCGGGTGACGGCCGTCCGCTGCGCCGCGTCGCCTGGTGCAGCGGCGGCGCGCAAGGCTATTTCGAGGCGGCCATCGCCGCCGGTGCCGACGTCTTCATCACTGGCGAGATCTCCGAGCCCCAGGCCCACTACGCCCGCGAGACCGGCGTGGCTTTCATCGCAGCCGGCCACCACGCCACCGAACGATACGGTGTGCAGGGCGTGGGCGCGCGGGTGGCGCAGGACCTGGGCTTGAGCTGGCAGTTCATCGACGTGGACAACCCGGCCTGAGCTGCTGCGCCGAACGCTGGCCTAACGCAGGCCTAACGTGACGGCCAGTGGCGCCACCTAGCATGTGGCGATGGACTCCTGCCCCTGCTGCCTCGGTGAGGCGACCCCTGCGCCCGTCACTTCGCCCCAAGGACCTCGCCCGGTTCCGCGAGCCGGTGCGTGACTGTGGCGGGCGGTCGGGCGGCCGGGCGGCCGGGCGCATGGGGCTGACGTCGACGCGACGTCGGCAGGTCGCTGTCGGCGCCGTGTTGTTGGGGCACGCGGCACTGGTGCTGCTGGCCTGGCAGGCGCGTCAGGTGCCCGCAGGCCGAAGCGACACACGCCATGCCGTGGAGCTGCGGTTGCTGCGGCCCACGCTGCGCCCGCGTGAGCGATGGGCTCGTGTGGAGGCCTCGCCGCCAGCCACGGCACCCGTCGCGCTCACGTTGATCCTGCCGCCCGCGCTGCCCGACGTTGTGGAAGGATTCGGCGCGACAAGCGCGGTGGTCCCTGGCGGCTCGGTGGGCAGCGCGGCGGGCGCGCCCGGTCCGGCCGCGTCCGGCGCGCGCGGGCTGGACCTCAAGCCCAGCGCCGAGGTCCTTCGCGGTGCGCTGGCCAACCCGGCCACGACGGACCCGCGCAGCAACTCGCCCAAGCCCACCTTCGAGGAGCGTATCGCGATGGGGCTGGACCCCAACCTGTGCGTGAAGCTGGAGCGCGATCCTGCCGGCCAGGTACGTCGCCGGATGGGGCGATTGGTGGATGCCTTGACACTCCTGCAGGCCACGCATGGCGTGGGGGCGAAGAGCATGAAGGTGTGCGAGTGACTCAGCCCGTGGCGGACAGCGCAAAGCCGATCGCCGCGCGGACAGCTGCCACCTGCGCGGCATTGCATTGCGCGGCGGTCGCGCGCGGGCTGTCGGGGTAGACCTCGGTGGTCGTCGCGAAGCGGGCGCCGGTGATGGCGGCGCACAGGCCCCACCGGCTGACGGGGAAATTGATGACGCCAGGCGACTGCAGCTCGGACGCGTTGATTTGCCCGTTGGCGTCCGGCGGGGCGATATGGGTGACCGCGGCGACCGCATCGATGACGGCCCGCTGGAATCCGGGCTCCGGGTGGTCGATGTCGTCGACCAGGTAAAAGCCATCGGGGATCGTGCCCGGCACGAAGTCCTTGCCATCGCGCGCCGCGAGGGCCGGGCGGAACTCGGACTCGTCCGAGTCGGTGGTCTCGTGCAGGTCGATGTGCATCAGCACGCGGCCGCGCAGCGGCGCGAGCAAGGCCACCAGGGCTGCAGACTCTGCGGCGGGGCTGCCTTCGCGGAAGTTGCGATTGGGGTCGAGGGCATCCCGGTTCCAGCGCTGCACGCGCTCGTAGGCCCAAGGACTGACGCAGGGGGCCACCAGCAGGTTGGCGCGCCCCGCGACTTCCCGCCCATGGTCGCGGACGAACTGCAGCGCACCATGCACGCCGCTGGTCTCGTAGCCATGCACGCCGCCGGTCACGACAAGGACGGGCAAGTCCTCGCGCCATCCGCGGCTGCGGATGGCCAGCAGCGGGAAGTGCTCGCCGTCGTAGTCGAGCGCGCCGTACTCGACGACATCGAAGTCCCGTTGCAGCGGCTTGATGACGCTCAGCACGTCTTGCGCATAGCTGCGCTGCCTGACGAGGTGCCCACGCCAGGCGTCGACCTCGGCGTCGCCCCAAGGCTGGCCAGGCATGCCGATGGGATAGCTCATGGCCTGACCTTCTCGCTGGCGATCCACGCGTTGATGCGCTGCTCCAGCAGGGGCAGCGGCATGGCGCCCTGGTCGATGACGGCGTTGTGGAAGCGACGCTGGTCGAATCTGGCGCCCAGTTGCCCTTCGGCCCTTGCGCGCAGCTCCTTGAGCTTCAGTCCGCCCATCATGTAGCTCAGCGCCTGGCCGGGCTGGGCGTAGTAGCGATCCACCTCCGCCGTCATGAAGACGGGGTCGTGGCCAGTCTGCTCGATCATGTAGGCGATGGCCTTGTCGCGGCTCCAGCCCAGCGCGTGCAGGCCGGTGTCGACCACCAGGCGCGCCGCGCGGAACATCTGTCCCTGAAGGTGCCCGAAGCGCGAGTAGGGGTCGCGGAACAGGCCGATCTGTGGCCCTAGAGTCTCGGCGTACAACGCCCAGCCTTCGCTGAAGACCGAGTACTGTGACTGGCGGCGGAAGCTGGGCAGGTCGGCCAGTTCTACCTGGCGCGAGATCTGCAGATGGTGGCCAGGCACGGTCTCGTGGGCCACCAGCGTCTCCATGGCCCATTTGGGCCGCCGTTTGACGGCGATCGCGTTGGCGTTGAACCACCCGGCGGTGCTGCCATCCAGCGACGGGCCGTTGTAGTTGTCGGCTGCGCCTTCGCCCGTATAGGCCGGCATGCCGCGGATGCCGTAGGGTGAGCGCGGCAACTGGGCAAACAACTTGGGCAGCTCGGGGTCGATGCGCTTGGCGATGCTGCGGTAACCATCCAGCAGCTCGTCGGAGTTCTGGTTGAAGAACCTGGACTCGCTGTAGAGAAACTTCTTGAAAGCGGCGAGGTCGCCGTCGAAGCCGGCTTCGGCCTTGACCTTCTCCATCTCGGCGCGGATGCGCGCGACTTCGCGCAGGCCCGTGGTGTGGATGTCTCCGGCCGCCAGCGCGAGCGTCACATGGCGTCGGATCAGGGCCTCGTAGACCTTGTCGCCGCCGGGGTAGCCGGACAGCGAGCCGCTGTCCGGCGCCTTGGGCGCCAGCTCATCCTTCAGCACGGCCAGCAGCTTGCGCTGGGCCGGGTAGAAATGTTCGCGCAGCGCCGCCTGACCCTGGGCCTGGTAGTTGGCCTTCACACTGGCATCCACCCCCATGCGGTTGAAGGGCTCGTAGACCGGGCTGCGAGTGACGTCATCGGGCAACTGGCCTTCGACCTGCGCGATGGCGCGCGCCAGAACCGGCTTGGACGTGACCCAGCCCAGGGCCAGTCCCTGGCGCAGGATGGCGATCTCCTGGTCCATGCGTGCGGGGTAGGCGGCAAGGCGGGCCAGCCACTGCTTGACCTGGGTCTCGTTGTTGACCGGTACGTTGCGCGCGAAGCCGGCCAGTGCTGACTGCGCCCCGTTCAGCGTGCCCAGCGTCAGCGTGCGCCAGCCGGCGAAGCCCTGCATTGAGACGTCCTGCTGGTAGCGGCTGATGAAGAGGGCCAGCGACACACGGTCGGTGTCGTTGAGGGGACCGGTATCGACAGCTTGGGCGCGAGCCAGCATGTCTCGGGCGAAGGCGTCGCGGGCGGCCAGCGCGCCGGCCGAACGGTCGCTGAGTTTGTCGTTGAAGCGCAGGTCTCCGCGCAGCGTGGCCCATTCGGGCGCGGCCCGGGCCTCGGCCTCCCAGGCCTCGTCGAACAGGGCCAGCAAGGCCTGTCGGGACTTTGCGGCCGTGTCGGCCGCCAAGGCAGCGGGCTTGAGCGGTGCCGGCTGGGCAGCGGCGAAGGCCGACAGGTGCAGGCCGGCGATCAGGGCGGCAATGAGGGTCTTGCGCAAGAAGGTCTCCACGGCGTGATGAGCCGGGCGGCAGTCTGCCAGCGCAGCGCGGAGGGTGATGGAAGAATGCGGCATGACCCCGGAAAACTCCCTAGGCAGCCCTGTCGTCGTCACCATGGGCGATGCCTGCGGCATCGGCCCCGAGATCATCGCGAGGCTGTGGCGGCACGAGGCGCCGCGGGATGCCGTGGTGGTCGGCGACGTGGCCGTCCTGCGGCGGGCCGTGGCGGCCACGGGCGGTGGCCTGGCGGTGGCCGAGCTGCAGGGGCTGCAGGAGTGGGGGCGGGTGCCGCCGCGCTGCCTGCCGGTCTGGCAGCCCGAGGGCTTGCCGGCCGACCTGATGGACGCGCCGCTGGGGCGGGTGGATGCCCGTGCCGGCGCGGCGGCGGCGCGCTGCATTGAGGCCGCCGTCGGGCTGATCCAGGCGGGCCGCGCGAGCGGCCTGGTCACGGCGCCCATTCACAAGGAGGCCTTGCATGCGGCCGGTTCACCCTTCCCGGGCCATACCGAGATGCTGCAGGCGCTGGCCGGCGGCGTGCCGGTGCGCATGATGCTGGCCAACGAGGAGTTGCGCACGGTGCTGGTCACCATCCACTGCGCGCTGCGCGAGGCCATCGCGCGCGTCACGCGAGACAGCGTGCTGGAGACGCTGCGCATCACGGATGCGGCGCTGAGGCGCATGGGCCTGGCCGCGCCGCGCATCGCCGTCGCCGGCCTGAACCCGCATGCGGGCGAGGGCGGGCTGTTCGGCGACGAGGAGATCCTGCACATCGCCCCGGCCATCGCCGACGCGCGCGGACTGGGCCTGAACGCGACGGGCCCCTATGCGCCCGACACCGTCTTCATGCGGGCCCGCCGCGGCGAGTTCGACGTGGTCGTCGCGATGACGCATGACCACGGCCTGATTCCGGTGAAATACCTGGGCGTGGAGCAGGGCGTCAATGTGACGCTGGGCCTGCCCTTTGTGCGCACCAGCCCCGACCACGGCACGGCCTTCGACATCGCCGGCCGGGGCCTGGCGGACCCGTCCAGCCTGGCCGTTGCGTTGGCAATGGCCAGGCGGTTAGCATCCGCCCGTTCGCCACATGGACAGGGGGAGACGGCATGAAACATTTCATCCTGGGCCTTGCCATGGCCCTCGTCGCCGGTGCTAGCAATGCCGTCGGGCGCACCGAGCTACAGCGAGGGGGGGATGAACATGAGGTGCTCGTCGCGTTCGAGGCGCTGTTCGATACCGAGGGGCGTGTCGCCGATTTGCGCGCACACGAGGAATCGGAGCATCCCGCGGCATTCTGGCAAGGCTTGAAGCAGCGCTTGGTCGGTCTGAAGGTGGCGTCGCCGCGCAGCCCCTCGGGTGAGCCGGCCATGTTGCGCACGGGGCTGTACGTTGCGCTGGAGGTGGTGCGGGGCGAGCAGGGCGGACAGGCCACGATCATCTCCATGGACGTCAGGCCGCTGGTGGTTCGGCGCGACTACGCCGGCTACCCGCCGGACGTCCGCCACGCCGCGGGCTGGGAGGGCACCGTCCAGGCCGAGTGCCTGGTCGACACGCAGGGGCGCTGCGGCGAGGTGAAGGTCAGCGCCTTGCCCGGCATGCCACCCTCGCTGTTGCGCTGGGCGGCGGCCACGCTGGCGCAGTGGGAGTTCCGGCCGCCGCAGTACGACGACGTGCCCATCGCGGTGCCGTTCAAGCAGTCCTTCAAATTGAGCACGACCGACTACATGCCGGTGAATTTCCTGTACCGCGGCAGCGGCAGCGCGCCCTTCCGCTGGTAGGGCTCAGCGGGCGCCGCCCAGCGCGGCCAACTGGGCGCGTGCGCGCGCGGTGGCGCGCTCCAGCAGATGGCCATGCTCGTAGGCACGCAGGCGGCCGGCCTCACAGAGCTTCTTCAGCATGCGGGCCGTCATCGTCACCGTCTCCTGGTGGCGGTTGCCATGCGTGAAGATGAAGAAGCTGCGGCCGGCGCTGACATGGGCCAGGCGCATCTTCTGCCACTGCTCGCCGGTGTGCATCTGGTAGGCAAAGCCCAGCTGCAGGTTGTCCATCAGCAGCGCACCGCTGGCGGGCTCGGCCGGGGCCTCTGCGGCGGGCAGGCCGTCGATGGAGATGTCCACGGCCTGCAGCGGCTGGGCTGCGGCGGTGGCGTCGTTGCCGGACAGGTCCAGGTCCAGCGTACCGGTCCAGTCGACGCCGGTCTCTTCCACCAGGCCCAGGCTCTTGGCCTCGGCCGGCGTCAGGCGCTGGCTGGCGTCCAGCTCGCCGGGCGCGGACTCGCCGGCCACGGGCTTGGCCAGGTCGGCCTCGGCCGGTGGCGGCACGCCGAAGATCTGGTCCAGCTGCTTGATGAGCAGGTTGGTGTCCAGCGCGCTGGGTGCCTGGCCCTTCAGCGACTCGGCGTGGGCGGGCAGCAGGGCGCCGAAGAAGTCCTTGCGTGGCACATCCGGCCAGCGAATCAGGTCCATGCCCTCATTGAGGGTGCGCATCAGATTGGGCAGTTCGCGCAGGAAGTCTGACCGCGCCGCGGTGCCGCCCTTGGGTTGCACGCTCATGACCAGGCTGCGGCCGAGCTGGCGCAGGCGCAGCGCCCGTTCGGGCGCACCTTCGCGCGAGGCCAGCACGATGGCCTGGCTCCATACGCCGGCCAGGAAGCTGCGCAGGAAGTCCTGCATGGGCACCTTGGCCAACTGCTGCTGCAGCTGCAGCGCATAGCGCTGCTGCAGGCGCAGGTCGGTCTCGCGACGCTCGACGACGGCGGCGGCGTCGCCGGCCGCCTTCAGCGTGTTGCGCGTCTGCTCTGCGATGAAGCCCTCAAGATCGTCCAGCTTGGCCGTGTAAACGTCCATGTGGTCGAAATCGCCCTGCGCGACATCTTGCACCAGGTCGCGAATGTGGGCCAGGAAGGCGCGGCCCGGGTCATCGCTGAAATCGTCAAAGGCGCAGGCCAGCGAGGCGATGCGGTTGACGAACTGACGCACCGGATGGCGGCGCGAGGAGAAGAAGGTTTCATCGCCGAGGGCCACGCGCAGCACCGGCAGTTGCAGGCGTGCGAGCAGGCGCGCCATTTGCGGCGGCACCTTGGGGTCGGACAGGATCTGGTCGAAGAGGCCCGCGACCACGTCGATGACCATGTGGTCCAGCCGGCCAGTCGCGAGCTGACGCAGCTCGTCGCGGTGCTGGTGGATCAGGTTGGCCGGCAGGGGCATCTGGCCCCAGGCGCTGGGCTCGCCGTTGAGCGTGTCCAGGCCCATACGGCCGGAATTGCCGCTGTCGTAGCCATCGCCGGCGCCAGGCGCGCGGGCGAGCCGTCGCAGCAGATCCATCATCTGAGGGTCGACGCGGCCAATCCCGCCGACCCCGCGTCCGTCGAAGCCGCTGTTGCGGGCGTTGCCGAAGCCGCTGCGTCCACTGCCGCCGCGGCTCAGCCCGCCCTGGCTGGACCCGCCGCCGTAGCCGCCGCCGCGCGTCGACATGCCGCCATGGCCGGAATCCAGATCGCTGGACTGGGAACCCCCACCCAGCCCACCGTGACGCGACAGGCCGCCATCGGGCGTCGCGCGCACGCGCAAATCCTGGGGGCGCAACCCGCGCGAGCGCAGCAGCTCGGCGATGTCGGCATAGCAGGCGCGCATCTCCTGGGCCAAGGCGCGGGTCAGCTCGTCGGTCAGTGTCTGGCGCGTCTGGGGGTCATCGGTGATGCTCTGGACGGCATCCAGCAGGCCTTGCGCGACGAGTTCCGGACGCAGCGGGTTGCGCTCGCCGATCTGGATGCCGGAGACGTAGGACTCGACCTCGCGCAGCTCCCACTCGCAGTGGTGGCCAATCGCCAGACCGATGCGGTCGGCCGCGACGAGGTTGTTGACCTGGTCGTCGTCCATCAGCGAGAGCTCGCCCCAGTCCTTCTTGGCCGCTGGAGCCGCCGCGGGCCGGGTCTCGGCCTGTTCGGCGGCGACCTGACGGCGCAGGCTCTGCACGAAACGCTGGGAAAACACAGCCTGTTGCTGGCGGAACACGAACTGGGCCGCCAGCAAGGCGTCCCGGCGCTTGATCTGGCCCGCGGAGAGTGCCGACAGCCCCAAGCCTTCCGCGCAGCGCTCGGCCGCCTGCTCGCCCGCAAGACGGATGCGGGTCAGGGAGGCTTCAAGGTGCGGATTCAGGCGTATCTCGGGCGCGTTCATCAAGAAAGTGGAACGGGAGGCTTCGAAAGTATCGCGCTTGCAACAAGCTGGGGTTTTTCGCGGTCTGCCAAATTGGTGGCAAAAAAAAGCCCGGTAACCATTGCTTACCGGGCATGGAGCGGGGCGAGAGCTTAGCGCTTCAGCGAATCTCGGATTTCACGCAGCAGTTGGATGTCCTCCGGCGTCGGCGGCGGCTCAGCCGGCGCGGGTGCCGCTTCCGGCTCGCGCTTGAGACGGTTGATCTGCTTGATCATCAGGAAAATGACGAAGGCCAGGATGATGAAGTTCAGGGACACCGTGATGAAGCTGCCGTAGGCCAGCACGGCGCCTTCCTTCTTGGCATCGGCCAGCGTCGCAGCCGTCTGGCCGGCCAGCGGAATGAAGTAGTTGCTGAAATCCAGGCCGCCAAAGATCTTGCTGACCACCGGCATGATGACGTCCCCGACAAGGGAGTCGACGATCTTGCCGAAGGCGCCGCCGATGATCACGCCGACCGCGAGGTCGACGACGTTGCCCTTGACGGCGAACTCCCTGAATTCGGAAAAGAAGCTCATGCGCCCTCCTGCAGAATGAAATCGAGAGATGGATCTTGCCATGTTGGCGCCAAGTCCAAAGGGTCAGAAGGCGGGTAAACCTGTGGTTGCCGACGGCGCCTCAGGCCGGGCGCCGGGTAAGCGTCCGTTAGAATCCCGGGCTGCCCCTGATCAGAAGTCTCTTTAGAGGACCCTCATGAGTGACCAGCAAGTGGACCAAGGCAAGCGCACCTGGTTGATCGCGACCAGCTGTGCCGGCGCCGTTGGTGGCGTTGCGACCGCTGTGCCTTTCGTCAGCACCTTCGCGCCCAGTGAGCGTGCCAAGGCCGCCGGCGCACCGGTCGAAGTGGACATTTCCGGCATCAAGCCGGGCGAGAAGCTGACCGTCGAATGGCGCGGCAAGCCCGTCTGGATCGTGCGCCGCACGGCCGAGCAGGTTGAGGCTCTGAAGAAGAACGACAGCCAACTGGCTGATCCGAACTCTGATCGCAAGGCATATCCGACGCCGGACTACGCCAAGAACGAGTGGCGTTCGATCAAACCCGAGTTCTTTGTCGCCGTGGGCATCTGCTCGCATCTGGGGTGCTCCCCCAGCGACAAGTTCGCCGCCGGTGCCCAGCCCTCGCTGCCGGACGACTGGAACGGCGGCTTCCTGTGCCCCTGCCATGGCTCCACCTTCGACATGGCCGGCCGGGTCTTCAAGAACAAGCCCGCACCCGACAACCTCGAGGTGCCGCCCCACATGTACCTCTCCGACGCCAAGCTGCTGATCGGTGAGGACAAGAAGGCCTAACTAGAACAAACGGGACGACACATGGCTGAATTCAAGGAAGCTCCCGCGGGCGCCTCGGTGGGCGTGAAGACCATGACCTGGCTGGAGAACCGGTTCCCGACCGCGTTCGACGCCTACAAGGTCCACATGTCGGAGTACTACGCGCCGAAGAACTTCAACTGGTGGTACATCTTTGGCTCGCTGGCCCTCTTGGTGCTGGTGATCCAGATCGTCACCGGCATCTTCCTGGTGATGCACTACAAGCCGGATGCGGGCCTGGCCTTCGCATCGGTCGAGTACATCATGCGCGACGTGCCGTGGGGCTGGCTGATCCGCTACATGCACAGCACGGGTGCCTCGGCCTTCTTCGTCGTGGTCTACCTGCACATGTTCCGGGGCCTGATCTATGGCAGCTACCGCAAGCCGCGCGAGCTGGTCTGGATCTTCGGCTGCGCGATCTTCTTGTGCCTGATGGCCGAGGCGTTCATGGGCTATCTGCTGCCCTGGGGCCAGATGTCCTACTGGGGCGCACAGGTCATCGTGAACCTGTTCGCTGCCGTGCCCTTCGTCGGCAACGACCTGGCGCTGATGATCCGCGGCGACTACGTCGTCGGCGATGCGACGCTGAACCGCTTCTTCAGCTTCCACGTCATCGCCGTGCCTCTGGTCCTGCTGGGTCTGGTGGTGGCCCACTTGCTGGCCCTGCACGACGTGGGCTCCAACAATCCCGACGGCGTCGAGATCAAGAAGGGCCCGAAGGACGCGAACGGCAAGCCGCTGGACGGCGTGCCCTTCCACCCCTTCTACACGGTGCATGACATCTACGGCGTCTGCCTGTTCCTGATGGCCTTCACCGCCATCATCTTCTTCGCGCCGGAGCTGGGTGGCTACTTCCTGGAGTACAACAACTTCATCCCGGCCGACCCGCTGAAGACGCCGGCCCACATCGCGCCGGTCTGGTATTTCACGCCGTACTACTCGATGCTGCGCGCCACGACCGACGTGATGGTCAACGTGCTGTGTGGCGTCGTCGCCGTCGCGGCCATCGTGAGCTTCCTGAAGGGCAAGTTTGGCGGCGCCGCCAAGATCGCCTTGCTGGTGGCTGCAGCCGTGCTGATCTTCCTGCTCAAGGTCTTCGACGCCAAGTTCTGGGGTGTGGTCGTCATGGGCGGCGCGGTCGTGATCCTGTTCTTCCTGCCGTGGCTGGACCACAGCCCGGTGAAGTCCATCCGCTACCGCCCCGACTGGCACAAGTATGTCTACGCGGTGTTTGTCGTGTTCTTCCTGGTGCTCGGCTACCTGGGCATCCAGCCGCCGAGCGACATGGGCACCCTGGTCGCTCAGGCCGGCACGCTGTTCTACTTCGGCTTCTTCCTGCTGATGCCGTGGTGGAGTCGTCTGGGCACGCCCAAGGCCGTGCCTGACCGTGTGACCTTCCACGCCCACTGAGCCGCGGAGCAAGAACTCAAATGAAAAAGCTGATCGCCATCCTGCTGGCTTCGTTGAGCCTGGTCGGTGCCGCCAATGCTTCCACCGGCGGTATCGAATGGGACAAGTTCCCCAAGGAAAAGATGTCGGACATGGCCGCGCTGCAGCATGGCGCCAAGCTGTTCGTCAACTACTGCCTGAACTGCCATTCGGCCGCGTACATGCGCTACAACCGCATGCGCGACATCGGCCTGTCCGAAGCTGACATCAAGAACAACCTGCTGTTCGCGGCCGACAAGGTCGGGGAAACGATGAAGGTCAGCCTGGACGCGAAGGACGCCAAGGCCTTCTTCGGCGCCAACCCGCCCGACCTGACCGTCATCGCCCGCTCGCGCGCCGACGGTGCCAAGGGCTCGGGTGCCGACTACCTCTACACCTACATGCGGAACTTCTACCGCGACGATACCAAGGCCACGGGTTGGAACAACCTGGCCTTCCCCAGCGTCGCGATGCCGCATGTGATGTGGGAGTTGCAGGGCCAGCGCGTCGCCAAGTTCGACGAAGTCACCGACCCGCACGACCACGAGAAGAAGACCCACGTCTTCGCCGGCTACCAGCAACTGACGCCTGGCTCGCTGAA
>NZ_DASWYS010000122.1:0-5087 GCF_036404855.1 Roseateles sp. | reverse complement strand
CGCCGGCGTTCGGATTGCCCCCCAGTACGACAGGCGACGGCGCGGCAGGTGGCAGCGCCCCAGTCGCCGGCTCGGCAGGCGGGCTGATCTCCAGGACTTGGACGGGAGTCTGGCCGGTCAACCCCAGGCTGGCGCTGCGGGCATCCACGCGCAGCAGACGCAGTTCGCCATCGACGATGGCGCCCACACGCACCGTACGTGCGACGCCATCCACCTCGATCAACGCCACGCCCTCGCCAGCCTCGGCCGCCCGGGCACTCTTGGGCGCAACGACGCCGAGCAGGCGCAGCCTCGTCGAGACGGCCACGTCCGGCGCCGGCACGGCATCGGACGCCGTCGCGCCCAGCAACCGGCTGAGGTCGACCCGCGCCGAGCGGGCTTCACCCGCCGGCAGCACCGACGCCGGCGTGGCCAACGGCCGCGCAAACAGCTGCAGGCCCCAGTAGGCCACCGAGCCGCCGAGCAGCAGCCACGCCGAAAACGCCATCAATCGAGCAAGCATCGGCCCATTATGATGGCCCGCTCACCGCTGCTTCCGCGCCCCACGCTCCCAGACATGCGTCGCTCCCCCCTTGCCAGCGCCGTCGCCCGCGGCTTCACGCTCATCGAACTGCTGGTCGTGCTCGTCATCATCGGCGTGCTCGCGGCCCTGGTCGTGCCCAACGTGCTGGATCGCGCCGAGGACGCCCGCGTCACCGCCGCCCGCACCGACGTCAACAACCTGATGCAGGCCCTCAAGATGTACAAGCTCGACAACCAGCGCTACCCCAGCGCCGAGCAGGGCCTGGACGCGCTCGTGCACAAGCCCACCGCCGGCACGCCGCCTCCGAACTGGAAGCCCTACCTCGACAAGCTGCCCAACGACCCTTGGGGCCAGCCCTACCAGTACGCCAATCCCGGCGTGAAGGGCGAGGTCGACGTCTACAGCTTTGGCGCCGACGGGCGCGCTGGCGGCGAGGGCCGTGACGCCGACATCGGCTCCTGGCAGTGATCTTGTGCCCTCCGCCCGCGAGCACGCCGCCCGCAGTCGTCCTGGCCGCCACGCCGGCTTCACACTGATCGAACTCCTCGTCGTGGTGGCGCTCATCGCCATCACGAGCGCGACGATCTCGCTGGCCCTGCGCGACCCCGCCGAGCTGCAACTGCAGCGTGAAGCCCAGCGCCTGGCGGCGTTGCTGGAAACGGCGCGCGCCGAAAGCCGCGCCTCCGGCCTGCTTGTGCGCTGGATCCCGAAGGGCCTGAAGACCGGCGACGACTTCCGCTTCGAGGGCCTGCCCCGTACCATCCAGTTGCCGACGCGCTGGCTGAGCGAACCGGTGGCCGTCAGCATCGATAACGCCACGGCCGCCCATCCTGGACTCATCCTCGGTCCTGAGCCCCTCATCCCGGCCCAGCGCCTGCGCCTGCAGCTCGGCGGCCAGCATCTGGTGCTCGGCACCGACGGCCTCTCGCCCTTCGACATCGTCACCCCATGATCAGGCAGCGCGGCTTCACGCTGATCGAGGTGCTGGTCGCCCTCGTCATCGTTGCCATCGCGCTCGGCGCAGGCATCAAGGCGGCGGGGGCGCTGACCAGCAACGCCGAGCGCCTGACCCAGGTCAGCGCCGCACAGTGGTGTGCCGAGAACCAGTTGACCGAGTTGCGTCTGACCCAGCAGTTCCCCGACATCGGCGAGTCCGCCTTCGGCTGCGAGCAGCTTGGTCACACCTATGTCGGCAAGCTGCGGGTCAGCCCGACGCCCAACCCGCTGTTCCGTCGCATCGACGCCGACATCGCCGACGACCAGGGCCAGCCGGTGCTGACTTTGACCACCATCATGGGCAAGTTCTCGTGAAAGCCCGGGGCTTCACGCTGGTCGAGGTACTGGTGGCCCTCGTCGTCATGGCGACGATGGCGGCCATGGCCTGGCGCGGCATCGACGCCCTTGTCCGGAGCCGCGAGATCGCCCAGGCCCACCTGACCCAGACCGCCCGGCTGCAGACTGTGCTGGCGCAGTGGGAGGCCGACCTGCGCGTGCTGCAGGACAGCCACGGCGCCGTGCAGCCCTTGGCCTTCGACGGCGGCAACCTCGTGCTGACCCGCCAGGCCACAGGCGGTCTGCAGGTCGTCGTCTGGAGCCTGCGTGAAGGCAGCCTGTGGCGCTGGGAGAGCCCGGCCCTGCGCACCATGCAGGACCTGGAGGACCAGCGCCAGCGCGGCCTGCAGCAGTTGGCCGAGCGCAACCCGGCGTTGCGCGCCTTCGACGGCGTGGCCGCCTGGCAGTTCTACTGCTATTGGGGCAATGCCTGGAGCAACTGCCAGTCCACCGGCAGCGCCGGCGACACCGCCGGCCCCGTGAAGAGTACCAACCCGACGCCGGCAGGCTTGCGCATTGCAGTGCAGTTCGCCGAGGGCAGCGGCCTGAGCGGCTCGCTGACGCGCGAGCTGGAGGTCACGGTCCGATGAGACGCTTCCAACGCGGCGCGGCGCTGCTGACCGCGATGATCATCGTCACGTTGATCGCGAGCCTGGCGGCGGGCATGGTCTGGCAGCAGTACCGTGCCGTGCAGATCGAGGCCGCGGATCGCGCCCGCGCGCAGAGCGCCTGGATCCTGCAGGGCGCGCTGGACTGGGCGCGCCTCATCCTGCTTGAGGATGCCAAGCAGAATCGCAACAAGCCCGTCGACCACCTCGGCGAGCCCTGGGCTGTGCCGCTGGCTGAGGCCCGGCTGTCCACCTTCCTGGCGGCCGACCGCTCCACCACCAGCGACGATGGCCCCGAGGCCTTCCTGTCCGGCAGCATCGAGGACGCCCAGAGCCGCTACAACCTGCGCGCCCTGCTGGGCGGCCCCAAGGTGCCCGAGCTGGAGCAGCGGGTGCTGGAGCGGCTGTGCAGCCAGGTCAACGTGCCCCCCGGCACGGCCGCGGTCATCATCGCCGGCCTTCGCGAGGCCTTCCCCACGGCGGCCAGCGGCGCCGGCCAGCCCGACACCGGCAGCCCCAGCGGCACCCCCAGCGGCAGCGGGCCACTGCAACCGGCCGGTCTGGACCAGTTGGCCTGGTTCGGCCTGGACCCCGACACGCTTCAGCGCCTGCAGCCTTATGTCGTGTTGCTGCCCAAAGCCACGCCCGTCAACTTGAACACCGCACCGCGCGAGGTTATCGCGGCGCTGTTCGACGATGTCGACCTGGCCACGGCCGAGCGCCTCGTGCAGAGCCGCAAGGCCAAGCCGTTGCAGGACTTGGCCAACGACGCTGCCGCCTATCTGCCAGCCACCGCGCTGGCCCAGGCCACCACCAGCCGCGCGTCGGTGACCTCGTCCTTCTTCGTCGTCACCGGCCGGCTGCGCCTGGACGAGCGCCAGTTGGAGCAGCGTTCGCTGGTCGAGCGCCGCGAGCTGAACATGGTCGTGCTGGCGCGCGAGCGCATCAACCAGTTGCTGGACCGGTGATGCCCCCCGAAACCGCCCTTCGAGGCCCACGCCACCCATCGCGGGGCCCCGCCACGCCGCCCCGGACGGGATGCTCCCTTTCACCCCTCCTAGAATGCGCCGCGCCTGAGCCCTCCCCATGAGCACCCTGCTGCTGTTCCTGCCCCCACGGACGCGCCTTCGCGCACCGGGCCGGGCCGTGCCCGAGCCGGTACGCGCCGATGCCCCGCACGAGTACGACTATGTGCTCACGCCCGACGGCCGCGAGATCGGCGCCGAAGGTCGCGCTGCCGCGACCGCCCTGCCAGCGGCGGATAGTGTCATCGCCGTCCTTGCTGAGTCCGACGTCAGCTGGCGTCGCGTCGAGCTGCCGCGCGCCGGCCGCCAGATGCGCGCCGCCTTGGCCGGCAAGCTCGAGGAGGTCCTGCTCGACGAACCCGAGGCCCTGCACTTCGCGCTCGAGCCCGATGCACTGGGTGGCGACAGCGCCTGGGTCGCCGTCACGTCCAGGCCCTGGCTGGCCGATCACCTCGCCCAGCTCGAGGCCGCGCAGATCTTCATCGATCGTGTCGCGCCGCTGTCCTGGCCGGACGATCTGGCGCGCGGACACTTCTTCGAGGCCCAGGACGAGCGCGAGGCGGCCGGCATCGCCTTGCGCTGGAGCCACGCTGAGGGCGTCGCGACGCTGCCGCTGGATGGCGGCCTGGCACGACAGTTCTTCCCGCCCGGCCTCGTACAGGCCGCGCAATGGACGGCCACGCCCGCTGTCGCCACCGTCGCCGAGCGCTGGCTGGGCACCGCCGTCACCGTGCAGACGCCGGCCCAGCGCGCGCTGGCCGTTGTCGACAAT
This sequence comes from Roseateles sp., assembly GCF_036404855.1. Classification (GTDB taxonomy): domain Bacteria; phylum Pseudomonadota; class Gammaproteobacteria; order Burkholderiales; family Burkholderiaceae_C; genus Pelomonas. Next base: position 827 of record NZ_DASWYS010000122.1, on the reverse strand, counting down.
GCTTGGAATCTGCGTCAGTTCGACCTCGCGCCGCGCGCCCGCGGCATACGCGCACTGCGCCTCGTGAGCCGCGCGCTGATGCGAAAGCCCTGGCGCCCAGTGCGCTATGGCCTGGTCGGCCTGGTGCTGGTGCAGGTGCTGGGCCTCAACCTGTGGGCCTGGCACCAGCACCGCGAACTGGCTGCGCGCCGCGAGGCCCTCACCGCAACGTTGACCGGCGCCTTCCCTCAGGTGCGTGCCATCCTCGACGCACCGGTGCAGATGCAGAAGCAACTGGACCTGCTGCGTGCTGGCGCCGGCAGCATCGGCGAGCAGGACTTCGAAGCCTTGCTCGGTGCCGCAGCGCTGGCGTGGCCCGGCGACCGCCCGCCCACCGACGCCCTGGCGTTCGAGCCCGGCCGGCTGACCGTGTCGGCCCAGGGCTGGGCTCCCGCCCAGATCGACAATTTCCGCACCCAGCTGCGCAGCGAAGGCTGGCAACTGGATGCGAGCGAGGGCAAGCTGACCATCAGCCGTGCCTCGCCGCAGGGACGCAGCTGATGGCCAGTTTCCGCAATTCCGCCAGTGGCAATGAGCTCACCACCCGCCTTCGCCATGCCAAGGCCCAGGCGCTGTCGCAATGGCAGGCTCTGGGCGAGCGCGAGCGCCTCGCACTGGGCAGCGTCGGTGCGCTGCTCGGCCTGTTGCTCGCCTGGAGCATCCTGCTCGCGCCAGCCCTGCGCACGCTGAAGACCGCGCCCGCCGAGCTGGAGAAGGTCGAGCTGCAGCTGCAGCAGATGCAGGGCCAGGCGCAGGAGGCCCGCGCGCTGCGCGCGGCGCCCGCCGTG
>NZ_DASWYS010000121.1:0-8439 GCF_036404855.1 Roseateles sp. | reverse complement strand
GGTCACCGTCGCCGGTCTGCTGCTTGGACTGCAGCGTCAGCGTGCCGTTCAGGCGCAAGCCGAACTCGCCGAACCCGGTCTTCAAGCCGGTCAGCGTCAGGCCCAGGTCGAGGCCGGAGATCTTCTGCTTGCCACGGTTCTCCTTGATCAGGTCGATGCCGCAGATGGCGTAGTCCTCGGGGTCATAGCCGCTCTCGCAGTCCGGCGGCAGCTTGGTGTCCCAGTAGCGGTGCACGAGGGAGCCGTACTTGTTCAGATCAGCCAGGATCACGTCCACGCCCAGCGTGCTGATCAGGTTGCTCTTCTGGATATTCCAGTAGTCGACGTTCATGCTGACGCCGCGCCGAGGCTCGAACACGACGCCCGCAGAGAACTGGCGCGACTTCTCGGGCTTGAGCTTGGCGTTGCTGTAGTTGTACGTGCCCCAGCCTTCCGAGCAGTCGGTGGCCGTGTTGTCGGGGTCGGCGGCCAGACACACCGGGTCGGTGACGACGGCGGCGTTGCCGATCGACAGCGGGCGGTACAGGTCCGACATGCTTGGCGCACGGAAGCCCTTGCCCAGCGAGGCGCGCAGCAGCAGCTCCGGCGCAGGCACGTACTTCAGGCCCACCTTGGGGCTCAAGGCGCTGCCGCTGACTTGGTAGCGCTCGTAGCGCATCGCGGCCTGCAGCTCCAGCTGCTTGGTGACCGGCGCACTGATTTCGCCGAACACGGCGCTGACGTTGCGTGAGTGGCCGAAATCGGAGTCGGGGCCTTGCGAGGTCTCGCCAAGGATGTTGTCCGCCTTGAGCGCGTCCGACTGGTGGTAGTTCTGCTTCTCACGGCGCAGCTCGCCGCCCAGTGCCAGCGCCAGGTCGCCACCGGCCAGCGGCAGGAGGCCCTTGGACATCTTGAAGTCCAGGCTGTCCATCGTGCCGGTGGCGCGGCGTACCTCACCGCGGATCTGGGCCTTCTCGTACAGCGCCAGGCCGGCGGCGCTGGACGGACCGAAAGGACTGATGGTGCCGGCGTTGAAGCCGTCGGTGACCATCTGCTCGTTGAGATAGCCTTGGCTGTCGCGGTCGGACACCTTGCTGGTGCTGTGGTTGTAGGCCCATTCATAGTCCCAGCCGGCTACCGTGCCCAGCGTACCGAGGACGAAGCGGTTGGCGGTGGAGACCAGCTCGCTGGTGCGCAAGCCGGCCTCGACGAGGCGGGTGCGCATCGTGACGATCCGGTCTTCCTCGTCCAGGTCCGGGTCGTCCAGCGCGCTGCCCCGCAGTGCGGGCACCATGGACACATTCAGGTCGACGTCCATGCGATTGGGCGTGCCTGAATAGAAGGTGCGGGCGCGGGCCAGCGACACTTCGGCAAAGAGCTGGTGGCCGCCGCCGAGGTTGAACACGCCGCGGGTGAACACGCTGCTCTTGCGCGACTTGGGGTAGAGCTCGATGTCGCGCATGAAGTCGAAGGTGCAGCCGTCCGTGCCGCCGATGCCTGCGGGCAGGTACAGGCTGCCGTTCTCCGGGGTGCAGCCGGTCGCCGCGGCCGGGTTCACGGTGCGGGAGCTGATGACGTCCTTGCCGTTGGTCTTGAAGCCGTCGGCGATCAGCAGGTTGCGCTGGTAGTTGGTCAGCCGGATGTTGCCCGGGAAGCTGTAGCTGGACAGCTGGTCCGGTAGGTTGCCGGGGATGTCCAGCGCCTTGATGAACTTGCGCTGGTTCGCATTGAGCGAGCTGGTGGTCTGGACGTCCAGCACCCCCATGATGTTGAACCCGTCGCGCCCGTAGTCGCCGAACCCACCGGCCAGCGTCGCCGAGCGCTTGTTGGCGCCGCCTTCGGAGGTGTTGCCGGCCAGCGCGCTGATGTCCAGGCCCTGGAAGTCCTTGCGGGTGATGAAGTTGATGACGCCGCCGATGGCGTCCGAGCCGTACAGCGACGAGGCGCCGTCCAGCAGGATCTCGACGCGCTGGATGGCGGCGGCCGGGATGCTGTTGAGGTCCACGCCGGCCGAGTCGCCGGGGGAGGCGAAGTTGGCCATTCGGCGGCCGTTCAGCAGCACCAGCGTGGAAGACACGCCCAGCCCGCGCAGGTTGGCGGCGTTGAAACCCATCTGATCGCGGAAACCGCCCGTGCCGATGCTGACGCCGTCGGTCAGGTTGTTGGTGCCGGCGCTGATGCGGGCGATCAGTTCGGCCGCGGTCGTCACGCCGGCCTTGTCGATCTCATTGCGCGTGATGACCTGCACCGGCAACGCCGTCTCGCCTTCGATGCGCTTGATGGCGGTGCCCGTGATCTCCACGCGTTCGAGCGTGGACTGGGCCTGGGCGGCGCAGCTGAGAGCGAGCAGGGCCGTGGCAACGGCGATGCGGGAAGGGCAGGGTGTTTTCATGATGTGGCCTCCGGGTTTCGCGCGAGTCTATGCATGGCACCGGTAGCCGCCAGCCAGTCCGGAGAGATTCGTCTCGCCCGCGCCACGCTCGCGCCGTTCTAATGGGGGACGGGGCGTCATCGGCGCTCTGTCATGATGTGCGATCTGATCAAAGGGGGGTTGTTGGCATGAGGGCATGGATCTGGGCTGGCGTGGCGGCAATGGCGATGGCCGTAGGCGCGCGGGCAGCTCCCCCGACGGCGGCACCAGCGGCGACTGCTGCGCAAGCCGCCAAGCAGCAGCGTCCTTCAGCCACGACCGCGCCGCCGCGCGCGGCGGCACCGGCGCCGGCCAAGCCCGCTGCGCCGTCCGGCGCGCTGTTGCCCTTGCCGGAGTCCGAACCCGCCATCCGCGGCTACGCCGTGCCTATCGGTGGCGCGCTGAAGGCCGACAATGAGGAGGTCTGGCAGCGCATCGTGCAGTTGGCCGGTGGCAAGGGCGCACGTTTCGTCGTTTTCGGCACTGCCAGCGAGGATCCCGAAGCCAGCGCCAAGCAGGTCGTGGACCTGCTGCAGCGCCGCGGCGCCGTTGCCGAGGCCCTGCCGGTGGCGCCCAAGTTCCTGTGGGTGGACCTGACCAAGGTCGTGCGCGACCCGGCGCTGATCGCCAAGGTCAAGGCGGCCCGGGGCGTTTTCTTCACCGGCGGCACGCAGGAGCGCATCGTCGACGTGCTGCAGCCCGGCGGGCAGAGCACGCCCATGCTGGAGGCCATCTGGGATGTCTACCGCAAGGGCGGCGTCGTGGCCGGCACCTCGGCCGGCGCGGCCATCATGAGCACGATCATGTTCCGTGACGCGCCAAGCAGCATCAACATCCTGAAGGGCCGCATCGTCGATGGCAAGCAGGTGGATCGCGGCTTGGGCTTCGTCGGTTCGGAGCTGTTCGTGGACCAGCACTTCCTGAAGCGAGGTCGCATCGGTCGCATGGTGCCGCTGATGATGGCCAAGGGCTACAAGCTGGGCCTGGGCGTTGACGAGAACACCGCGGCCATCATCCGGGGCGACGAGATCGAGGTCATCGGCGACCGCGGCGCGCTGATGGTGGACCTGACGGACGCCGAATCCGACGCCACCCTGGGCGCCTTCAACGTGCGAGGGGCACGGATCAGCTACCTGGAGCATGGTGATCGCTATCACATGCGCGCCCGCTCGACGACGCCATCGGCGCCCAAGCTGCGCGGCGAGCTGCACGATGCCGAGTCTCCCAACTTCCGGGCCTACTACACCGATGACTTCCTGTCCCTGGACATGCTGGGTGACTCGACCATCTCCAACATGATGACGCGGCTGATCGACAGCTATCGCCGCGAGTTCAAGGGTCTGGCCTTCGACGCGCTGCCGCGCCCCAATGACCCGCTGGCCGAGCTGGGCTTCCTGTTTCGCGTCTATAAAGGCTCGGACTCTCTGGGCTGGAGCACCGAGGAATTCGGTGGCGAGCAGTTCACCGTCACCAACCTCTACCTAGACATCAGCCCGGTGCGGCTGCCGATGCCGCTGTATGGTGGCTGGGCAGGGCCGCCCAAATCGGCGGCCGGCGGCGCTGCTGCTGCGGCGTCGGCACCGCCCGCCTCGTCGATGAAGTGAAATCCCTGCAGCGCTTGGTCACAAGCGTTGCGTTTCCTCGGGCCTGACCCGTAGTCGATTCGCGCGCAGGCCTGCCAAGATGGGGGCGCTTGCGACTCCTGCCTTGCGGCAACCATCTTGCACAGCCCTTCCCAAGCCGTCAGCGGCACCGTGATCGTCATCGGCGGCGCGCTCAGAACTGACAGCGATGCTGTTTGGCAGCGCATCGTCGACGAGGCCGGCGGTGCCGGCGCCCCCATCGCGGTGTTCCCGACGGCGGCCCATGAACCCGGGCGCATCGCCGCCCAGATCGTCGCGGCGCTGAATCGCTGCGGTGCCCGCGCCGAGGCCGTGCCGCTCGCGCCGCATCTCGAAGGCGTGGATCTGGCGGCGACACTGAACGACACCGCGCTGATCGCGCGTGTCGCCGCTAGCAAGGCGGTGTTCTTCTCGGGCGGCGCTCAGGAATATCTCGTCGACACACTGCAGCCCGGTGGCCGGCCCACCGCGATGCTGGGGGCCGTGCGTGCCGTCTTTGCCGCCGGCGGCGTGATCGCCGGCACCAGTGCCGGCGCGGCCGTCATGAGTCGGCTGATGTTCCGCGACGCGATGGACAACCTGGCCGTGCTGCGCGGCCAGTGGCGGGCAGGCCGCGAGTACGACCACGGTTTCGGCTTCGTCGTGCCCGAGCTCCTCGTCGATCAGCACTTCCTCAAGCGTGGCCGCATCGGCCGCATGCTGCCGGCCCTGCAGGCCCAGGGTTGCCGCTTCGGTCTTGGCGTGGACGAGAACGCGGCTGTCGTCATCCAGGGGACCCGGCTCGAGGTCATCGGTGGCAGTGGCGCGGTCCTCGTCGACCTTGGCGAGGCCACCCACGACGCCGAGTTGCCGGCCTTCAACCTGCGCGGTGCGCGCCTGGCCTACCTGGACCACGGCGACCGCCACGACCTGGCCAGCGGCGAGACCCGCCCCGCCGCGCACAAGCTGCGCGAGCCGCGCATCGAGCCGGCCGTGCCTGGCTTCGAGCCCCGGCTTCAGGCCGATCGTTACTTCCTGGACATCCTTGGCGACGGCTGCATCCTCCAGGCGCTGGCCCAGTTGCTCGACGGCCCGGCGCCCGAGGTGCGAGGGCTGGCCTACCGGGCCAACCCGCAGCCGGGCGATCCGATGCCGGACATCGGGTTCGAGTTCCGGCTGCGCCGCGGCCCCGGCTTCGTCGGCTGGCGCAGTGCGCAACATGGGGGCGAGGACTACACGGTGCTGGGCGCCCGGCTGGACGTCGTGCCGGTGCGCGTGGCCCATCCCCTGTTCACGCCGCTGGTCGCCGAGCCACCGCGCGTGGTCGAATCGGAGCCGCGGCTCCAAGGAGAACGGCAATGACCTCGATCAGTGGCGAATTCAGCGTCGGCATGACGGCCCAGGAGGCAGAAGGCGCCAGCCCCGCCATCGGGCGCATGCTGCTGGACAAGGTGTACCACGGGTCCCTCGAAGCCCGCGGCGCCGGCCAGATGCTGGCCACGCACGGGAGCGTTGCCGGGTCGGCTGCCTACGTCGCCCTGGAGACGGTGACCGGTACGTTGCAGGGCCGCGAGGGCAGCTTCGCGCTGGTGCACCACGGCCAGATGGACCGCGGCCGGCCGACACTGGTCATCGCCGTGGTGCCCGACTCCGGCACCGGCGCGCTCGCCGGCCTGTCGGGCCGCATGCACATCCGCGTCGAAGGTCATCAGCATTTCTACGACTTCGAGTTCGCACTGCCCACACCCTGAAGAAGGAATGGCCATGAAGAAGATCCTCCCCCTCGTCGCGCTGGCGCTGCTCGCCGGTGCCGCCCACGCCGCCGATGTCGGCGTCTCCGTCCAAATCGGCCAGCCGGGCTTCTACGGCCGCATCGACGTCGGCAATGTCGCCCCACCGCCCGTCGTGGTCGCCCAGCCCGTCTGGGTGCATCGACGGCCGGTGCACGTCGAGCCCGTCTACATGCGCATCCCGCCGGGCCACCAGAAGCACTGGTCCAAGCATTGCGCCCGCTACAACGCCTGTGACGTGCCGGTCTACTTCGTCCGTGAGGACTGGTACGAGCAGCGCTATGCGCGGCCGCAAGGTGACAACGACCGGGGTGATGACCACGGCAGGAAGCATGGCAAGGGCAAGGGGCACGGCAAGGACCGCGACTGAGGACGGCCCGGTCGCGACACAATCGCGGCCATGGTTGACATTGACACCCGCCCCGAGGGCTTCCAGCGCGTCAGCGCCGCGCTGGCAGCGAGCTCCCACCCGCACACGCCGCTGTGGCTGGACGTGGCCGCCCGCACGGCCCAGGAAGCCGCCGATGCGCTGGGCGTGACGCTGGGCCAGATTGCGAAGTCGGTGGTCTTCCGCCGCAAGGCCGATGACTCGGCCGTGCTCGTGATCACCTCGGGCGACAAGCGCGTCGACGAGGCCAAACTGAAGCCCCATACCGGGGCCCTGGGCCGGGCAGACGCCGACTTCGTCAAGGCTCGCACGGGGTTCTCCATCGGCGGCGTGTCGCCAGCCGGGTTCGCCCCGGTCGACGGCTTCGCGGCCCCCCAGCTCTTCATTGATCGTGAGCTGTTCCGCTTCGACATCATCTGGGCCGCGGCCGGCCATCCAAACGGCGTGTTCAAGCTGACGCCAGGTGAATTGGAACGCCTGACCGGGGCCCCCGTCATCGACGTCGTGCAGGCATGACACGGTCCAGCGCTTCAGTGGGCCGCGCCGGACGGGCGCCAATCCGGTGGGTACCCCGCCGGGGCGGCGATGGTTGCCGGCGGTCCCGGCAAGCCCATCGCCGGACGGGGCGGCTTGGAAGCGCTCCAGTGACCGGTCGGAGGTCTCCGTCATGAAAGCTGCCGTCACTTCGCCCTGCGTGAACGTCTGCCAGATGGATGCGGCGACCGGTTGGTGCCGTGGCTGCGCGCGCAGCATCAACGAGATCGCCGGCTGGGGCGGAGCCCCCGAGACGGTGCAGCGCCACATCTTGGATCAACTGTCCGAGCGCCGCGTCGAGATGCATCGACATGGCTTGTGGCTCGGCCCCTGGCCACATTCGGAGGAACAGGATCGATGAAGCTGCTGACCTTCTACTTCGACCCCATCTCGCCCTATGCGGCGCTGGGCTTTGAGGCCCTGCCGGAGACGCTGGCGGGGCATAGCGTAGAAGTCGTCTACCGGCCCATCTTGTTCGCGGCGCTGTTGCAGGCGCTGGGGCAGAAGGGGCCGGCCGAGATCGAGGCCAAGCGTCGCTGGACCTTCCGTCAGGTGGCCTGGCTGGCGCACAGCCAGGGCATCGTGCTGGACCCACCGGCCCAGCATCCCTTCAACCCGCTGCCGCTGCTGCGACTGGCCTGGGCCTGCGCGGCGCCGCAGGGGCAGCCGGGCGACACGCCGAGCCGCTGGGTCGTCGAGCAACTCTTCCATCATGTCTGGCGGGGCGCCGGCGCCGATGCCAACGATGCGGTGCGCCTGGCCGCGCTGGCCGAGCGCCTCGGGCCTGCGCAGGACCCGGCGAGCGAGACGGTCAAGCAACGCCTGCGCAGCGAGACCGAAGCAGCGCTTTCCCTGGGCGTCTTCGGTGTGCCGACGGTCGAGTTCGAGGGTCGCCTGTTCTGGGGGCAGGACGCCTTGCCCATGCTGCGCGGTGCGCTGGACGGTGATCCCTGGTTCCGCAGCGGCATCTGGGAGTCGGCGGCGCAGCGGCGCCCCGGCGTCACGCGCAAGCACTGAGCTGGCCCGGGAGGGCTTGGCTCAGGGGGGCCGTGCCAGACCGGCGCAGACCCGCGCCAGGCTGACGCAAACCGTCTCAGGATTTACCCGCGAGCCCCATTTGCTCTCGCATTGAGAAATGCGAACTGCGGGTTCCTGCGGAGTTTGTCAGCCTCGATTCAGACTGGCGTCAGAACACGGTCAGAGGCCGTGTGAATAGTCACGCCGAGGAAAGCCTGTGGGGCGGACCGACAACAGACGGAGACTTTTCAATGGCAACTGCGACTTCAACGGCCTCGACGCCGATGACCCGCGAAGAGAAGAAGGTCATCTTCGCCTCTTCGCTGGGCACGGTGTTCGAGTGGTACGACTTCTACCTCTACGGCTCCCTGGCGGCCATCATCGCCAAGCAGTTCTTCGCCGGCCTCGAGCCCGGCGCGGCCTTCATCGCCTCGCTGATGGCGTTTGCCGCCGGCTTCATCGTGCGCCCCTTCGGCGCGCTGGTGTTCGGCCGCCTCGGCGACATGATCGGCCGCAAGTACACCTTCCTGGTCACCATCTTGATCATGGGCCTGTCGACGTTCATCGTCGGCGTGCTGCCTTCCTACGCGACCATCGGTGCCGCAGCTCCGGTCATCCTGATCGGCCTGCGCATGCTGCAGGGCCTGGCCCTCGGCGGTGAGTACGGCGGTGCCGCCACCTACGTGGCCGAGCATGCTCCGCACGGCAAGCGCGGCGCCT
>NZ_DASWYS010000120.1:0-5287 GCF_036404855.1 Roseateles sp. | reverse complement strand
GGTCAGGTTGTGGACTTCCTCGACTTCCACTGGCAGGGCATGCACTGGCCCGCGTTCAACCTCGCCGATGTTGCGATCTCCATCGGAGTCGGCTGTTTGATCGCTAGGTTCCTTGAAATTCGAGACAAGGGTAACAAGGGTAGATTGTTGTCAGGATGAGCTGCGACGCAGGCGCTGCGCGACTCCGGCAACGGGATCGACGACGGGTTGCTGCAATACCTGTCGCCGCTGGGCTGGGAGCACATCAATTTGATCGGCGACTACGTATGGCGGCAGAGCCGGAGGGCCGAAGACGTGCAGTTCCGGCCGTTACGCATCAATGGGAAGGCCAGCGCATCAGTCAGGACACCAAGCGCGCGCGGCGGGCGAATCTTGCCTGGGTGTCCGACAAGGTAGCGTTGCGGCGGAGCAGGTAAGCCATCACGATCATTGGTGCGCCGGCCAGCGGCCGTACGGCGATGCCTCGGCGTAGGTAGCTCGCCAATCTCGCGGCGGGCGCAATGGCGATCCCGTACCCGGCGGCAACCAACGTCATCGCCACATCGAATGTCTCCACCGCTTGCTCTCGCTCCTGCAGCGCGTTCTCGAACACACGCTGCACGGTCATGCGCCATGGTTCATCGGCCGTGGACTGCGAGCAGATCAAGGGCTGCTTGAGCACTTCACCGCACGGCACTTCACGGTAGGCCAGCAGATGGGAGCGCTCGGCCACGGCGACCGCCAGCGTGTCATGCCACAGCGGTTCGCATACCCAGTCAGGCCACTGCCGGGCAACCGCAGACAAGGCGAAGTCGAAGCCGTCGTCCGGCAGCTCCGCGCGTCGACCGGGATCTGTCCACCAGGCCAGGACGGCATGGGTCCGGCTCTTCGGCACGCTGCAGGGCGAGCACGTCGGCGAGCTGGGGAGGCACCCATTCGCCGAGGACGGCCATGCGAATTTCGGCGGTGATGTCACTCGATTCCACGTCCAGCTCCCCCAGGCGGTGAACTCGTGGCAACTGATCTCGAAGCCGTTGGATGAGTTAAGTTTAACGTGGTTTAAATCGTGACCGTGTTCGACGCTCTTGGCAATGCCAAAGCGTTCGATCCAAAGGGGCCGCCCCACCGGCACCACTACCTACGAAGCGGAACCAGCCATCGCGTTTGGGGCTGCCGTGCGGGAAGAAAGAACCAACCAGGGCATCGCTCAGGAAACGCTGGCCCACATGGCCGGCATCGAACGGTCGCACATGGGCAAGATCGAGCGCGGCGAGCATGTCCCCACGCTCCCTCTCATCCTCAAGATTGCCCGTGCGCTGAAATGCAGTTCCGCCCACTTGATGACTCTGACCGAAGCCAAGCTGGCAGAGTCGGCCCCATCCGCGGATTGAAGCCGGCCCGCACAGCGGTCGCATGCCTACGCCTGATCGTCGTCCTTGCCCCCAAGGGCTGAATCTTCGCGCTTTGCGGCCCCGTTGACGAGCCGCAGGTATGGGTTGTCTGGCGGCGTCTCCTGGAACAGCGCATCCGGGCTGGCGAGCAGGTAGCCGTGCAGCCGGCGCGACTTGCGCGGCCCCGTGACTTCGCAGGTCCAGATGTTCAGCCCGCTCGGCTGCTTGCGGTGCTGTCCCAGTTTCTCGAAGCGCTTCTGTACCCACTGCCACCCCTCCAGCTTCTCCTGCTTGGCCAGCGCGGCGACTTGAAGGTACTCCTGCGCGTAGCGCTGGAACACGCCGGGGCTGACGAGGTAGGTTGTACCGGCGACGGCATGCACCAGGGCCTTGGCGTCGTTGATGATGAGCTTGCGCGTCTGGATGCTCTGACGCAGCCAGGCCATGAAGTGCGCCCCGGAGGGCTGCGCGCGATCCTGGGCAGGCGCGAGGCTCATCTGCGACGGGGGCACGGTCGATGGGGCCGGCTCGGACTCGGCAACAGGGCAACTCGGGGTCTCCGGCGCGGTGGGTGGAGCGGTGTCGCCCAGCAGGTCGAGCAGCGCGGCCCCGCCGGTGTCCATGGCTGCGGATGCGATCGGCGCCGCGCTCGCGGGTGCAGCTTCGGTGCCTTTCACGCGCGGCCCATCGGCCACCGCCGGCGCCTGCGGCTCCGCCTGTTCCTCTTCGACCTGCACACGGCCTGCGAACGGCGCCGGCCGGTCGGCGGCATCCCAGATCATCGCCGGCGAGAGCTTCAGGAAGGTGAAGGCGTGCGACCAGCCGGCGTCGCTGGTGACGGTAGCCTTCCAGATCGCCTTGCCATCCGGCGTCGGTTGCACGATGCCGTGATCCTGCAACACGTTGAACACCGCCGTGTTGCTCGCCGGGATGCCGTCGATGCCCTGCGACAGCAGATGCGCGCGCAGCTTGTCGGAGACGGTCTTGCTCACCCCAGCCACAAGGCGTCTTGGGTCAGCCAACCGTCCGCCGGGCCGGCCTGGTTCAACTTGAATTCTTCCTTGAGCAGGTAGCGCAAGCCGTCGAGCAATTTGCGTTGCAGCGCATGCTTGGGCGCCGCCAGCGCCTTGCTGGGATCGCCGCCGAGTTCCTGGGCGACCGATGCCTGGTCGGCCTGCACGACGAGCTCGCCGAGCGTGCCGGCGTGCTCGTACTGGCCGGCCAGCACGTACAGCAGCGCGGCCCAGAGGTCGGGATAGCCGCTGAGCCAGTCGAAGATGTCCCGATCGAGAAGGCGCGCGTAGAGCAGCCCGGTGGCGGCGCTGTGCAGGCGGTACTCGCGCTCCTTTCGGTAACGGAAGCGGTAGGGCTTTCGCAGCGGGCCGTGCCAGGGATGCCAGACGCTGCCATCGTCATGCTCGACGTGCAGATCGACCGCAATCTTGCCGATGTCGTGCAGCAGGGCCGCGTAGGCCGTGCCTGCGGTCCAGGCTTCGGCCTGGGCCGCCTGTGCCTCCGGCGTGACGCCCGCAGGCAGCAGGTATGACTGCCGCAATTTCAGCGCATAGGCGACGATCTCCAGGCCGTGGTCCAGCATGCCGCCCGGATAGGCGTGGTGGTGGTTCTCGGAGGCCGGGAACTGCTGGACCAGCTCGGCGTAGCGCTCCAGTGGGGCGAGGTAGAGCGTGGCGAACTGCCGGCGCGAGAGCGATGTGCGCTGCCAGATATGCTCTAGCAGTTTCTGCCGGCGCGGCGTGGCCAGCGGCGATGCGGCCGACTCCGGCCGCATCGACCCTTTCGGAGTTTCGATGGCGGATGTGGCCGGTGTGCCGGCGGTGGGTGGCACCCGTTTGCGCTGGAACAGCGAGAGCATGGCGAACCCCGGATGACGGGCTGCTCGGGGGCGCCTTTTGGCCTTTTCAGGATAGGGCCTTTCCCCTTGGCGCCCTTCCTTTGCCCCTTCCCAACCCTTTGGCCTTTGTCGGAAGCCTTTGGGTATAGGGCCGCTGCTGCGCGGGTGCCACGATGAATGCGGCATGGGGCAATCCCGGCAAGCCGGAAGCTGCGGGGATGTTCGTCAGCTCTGGCCCAAGCCGGTGTCGAGGGCGGCGGATTGCGCTGCGAAGTCGTCGGGACGGCGCTTGCGGAAGGTTTCGAGATTGGCGAGCTTCCAGCGCAGTGCCGGCAGTTGCGCGGCGTGCTGGCACTGCACCAGCGACCAGTCCGGTTCTGCGCGCGCCAGCCCGCTCAGAAACTGCTTGTGCGCGGTGCTCAGTCGCTGTGGCAGCTCGCGCCGCATCCTGGCGCGAGCGTCGAGCAGTGTCTCCAGGGAGCAGTCCACTTCGGTCATGCCGACAAAGGCCCGCTCGTACTCGCCGGCGATGTCCTTGTCGTTGCCGAACAGCACTTCGTGGGGCGGCCGGTTGTGGCCCGCCAGATAGATCACGAAGCACTCGACCATGCCGTCGCTGATGTCGCCCGATTCGTAGAGCTGCCACACGTCGAACAGATCACGCGGATGCTGTCGATCCAGCGCAGCCACCAGCTTGCTGGCGTACAGCTCGTCCGGTGCCAGAACCGGCAGCTCGAACTCGACGCCGAACAGATCGCTGGTCCTGGCGCTCAGTGGTCGCCGCTCGACGGGCAGCACGCTGCCTCGGAACACGACGTTGACCTCGATCTTCACCTGGCCGGCGTCGTTCTCGACGATCAGCTTGGTGTCCCCCAGGTCCTTGGCGCGAACCAAGCGTGTCTGCACGCCCAGTGGTGCAACGCGCGTGGCGATGGCGGCCAGCTCCTGGTTGATGGCTTGCAGCGCTTCGTCGCGCGGCGTCTGCCACGGGAGGTACACCACGTCGATGTCCACCGACAAGCGTGGCATGTCCTGCACGAAGAGGTTGATGGCCGTGCCACCCTTCATGGCGAAGATGTCGTTGGCGAACACGTCGGGTGCGACGGCCAGCAGCAGGCGAACGGTATCCGCGTAGGTCTTATCCATGAGGTCTCAGGCTCAGCAAGGTGCCGTCATCGAGCCGGCTCATCCAGCGCGTGTTGCTGCCGGTGCGAACCGGATACTGCTCCAGCAGGGCGTCGACATCCACGAGGCTGGTCTCGCGCGCCCAGGTGAGGAACAAGCGCACGGCCTTCACGCTGGCGCAGCAGGACAGCAGTTGCCCGAGCAAGTCCTTGCGGGGGGAACGCAGTCCATCGAAGAGGTTGCGGGCCTCTTCGAGGCTCTGCTTGATGCCGGCTTCGTACAGCAGCTCCAGAACGGCACGCTCGGGGGCTGCCACCCGCAGATCCTCGGGCAGGCCAGGCGGCGTGGTCAGGGTCTTGCCGGCCAGCACCGTGTCCGGCCAGTCGAACAGGCGGGCGTGGACGTAGCGGGCCGGAAAGCGCGAAGTGAACCAGGCCGGCAACGCGAAGCGACCGTCGCCCCACAGCACCAGCGCCTCCCGGCTGCCCAGGTTGTGCCGCACCCCCTGCAGGGCCAGGGCACTCTTGCCGCCGACGTGCAGGCCGGGCACGCGCTGTTGCAGGAACTTCAGCGCACCGTAGACCCCGAACTCATCGTTCGGGAAGGCATAGACGCCATGGGCCAGGCGCACGAGCCACCCGCCGTCGGCATAGTGGGCGGCGAGCTGGGGCGACACCCCGAACTGGCTCAGGGTGGCAAGGTCGAACGGCGCCCCGCGGGGGAGTCCCGCCTGCAGTCGCTTGATTACCTGGTGCCTAGAATTTCCATCCATGTTATAAAATTAACACAGAATCCAATCGACCCCTAGAGCCATTGCAAGAGCGTGCATGGAAAGTAGCATAAGGTTTGATTTATAGTGCAGAATCTAATCGACCTGCGACCCAGGCCGACCCGGCTCTGCCAGCCGCAACCCGCCCTCCTGATCGCGGTCTATGCTGGA
>NZ_DASWYS010000119.1:0-57625 GCF_036404855.1 Roseateles sp. | reverse complement strand
GAGTCGCTTGCGACAGGCGGTCGAATCAATGGGATGCGGCCTCGGAAATCAGCGGACAGGCTGCTTGGTCGGGTCGACGTCGACGTACTGCCAGAAGTCCAGCCAGAACAGCGGTCGACGGTAGCCGTTCATCCAGGGCTGCTCGATGTCGGTGAGGATGCGGTGCGCATGCACCTTGTAGGGCATGTAGGTGATGGCGATGCGCTTGGCCTCCTTGAACAGGGCTTCGCGCTCCGGACTGTCGGGCATGGCCTGCATGCGCTCGTAGATCGCGTCGAAGCGCGCGTCCTTGAAGCGGGGCAGGTTTTGCGTGCCGGAGGCCGGGCCGTACAGGCGCTGCAGCGCGCCCTGACCGTCGGGCTGCGCCGCCGTGGAGCCCACCGGCCACATCTGGAAGTTGCCGGCCTGGGCAGCCTTCAAGTTCTCGGGCCATTGCTGGATCTTCATCCGCAGCCGGATGCCGATGGCGCTCAGCGCCTTGTCCCAAAGCTCGTCGATGGAGCGGCTCAGCGAATTGGGCTCGGTGTTGCGCGTCAGCACGAGCGGGCTGCCGTCGGGCATGTCGCGCCAGCCGTCGCCGTCCTTGTCGACGTAGCCGTACATGTCGAGCAGCGCCTTGGCGCGTGCCGGGTCGTAGTCGCTCATCTCGCTCTTGAACGTGGCGTCGTAGCCGCTGGTGTGCGGCACGATGGGCGCCTGGGCCGGCACGCCCTGACCGCGGCGGGCCAGCAGGATCTCCTTGCGCACGTCGTAGGCCAGCGAGATGGCCCTGCGCAGCGCCACCTTGTCGGGCGTGTAGCCGCCGACGACCGGGTCGTCCATGTTGAAACAGGTCAGCAGCATGTCGGGAGCCAGCGTGAACAGCGCCTTCATGCCCTGCTTGGCGAGGTTGGGCGCGAGATGTCCACCCGGCGCGGCCTGGGTGATGAACTCCTCGGGCACGCGTTCGATGAAGTCGTGCTCGCCGCGCAGATAGGCCAGCCAGCGCGGTTGGCGCTCGACGATGACGTCGACGACGACGCGGTCGACCAGCGGGATGCGCCGCCCCTTGAACCGGGCGTAGATGGCCTGTGCTTCGGCATCGTCCGGCGCAGGGAAGGCCTCGTAGGTGCGCTCGCGGTAGCTCGGGTTGCGCTCGAAGACGATCTGCGAACTCCGCCGCCATTCCTTCAGCACGAAGGGGCCTGTGCCGACCGGGTGCTCCATGATCTTGTCGCCATAGAACTCGACGACTTCGCGTGCGACCGCGCCGTAGAGGTCGTTGCCGGCGAAGATGGACTCGATGAGGCGGGGGCGGGCCTCGATCGTCTTGACCTGCAGCGTGTACCGGTCCAGCGCCCTCACGCCCGCCACCTCGGTGTCGTAGGGAAAGGCTTGCTTGGACTTGATGACCTTGTCGCGCAGTTCGCCCAGCCCGACGAGGCCGGCGTCCTCGTAGCTGATCCACCCCTGGGCGTTGTTGGCCGGGTCGGCGTAGCGCTTGATGCTGTAGACGAAATCCTGGGCCGTGACCTCGCGCTTCTTCCCCTTGAAGGCCGGGTCGTCGGCGAAGTAGATGCCAGGGCGCACCTTGATCGTGAAAGTCTTGTAGTCGGCGCTGATCTCGGGGTCGGCTGCGGCGAGCAGCGGCACGATCTTTGTCGGCCGCGCCAGCGGGTCGTAGGTGTAGAGCGCCTCGAAGATGTGGGCGGTCAGCGTGCGCGAGTAGATGTCCGACAGGCGCACGGGGTCGAAGCCCGTCTCGGCGACCTGGAAGGCATAGCGAAAGGTCTTCACGGGCTCGGCCGCCTGGGCGGGCGCGAGCAGCGCGGAGCAGACGGCGAGGGCGGCGAAGAGTTGCTTCATCAATTGGCCTGCGGCAGGGCGGAGGGATCAATGTCCACGTACTTCCAAAAGTCGCGCACGAAGATGTTGCGGCTGTAGCCCTTGACCCAGGGCTGTGCCATGTCTGTCCAGATGCGGTGGACGTGGAACTTGTACGGCGCGTAGGCGATGAGCAGGCGCTGGCCCTCGGTCATCAGAGCCTGGCGTTCGGGGCCGTCGGGCAGGGTCTTCTGCTTTTCGTAGATGGCGTCGAAGGCCGGCAGCTCGAAGCGCGGCTTGTTGGCCTTGCCACTGGCCGCACTGGAGCCCAGCGCGAGGAAGGTGTCGCCGTCGGGTGTCGTGCCGACCCAGCCGACGCCCCACATCTGAAGCTTGCCGGCGTTGGCGGCCTTGAGCTGTTCGGGGAACTTGCCGATCTTGAAGGTCATGCGAATGCCCAGCGCCGCCATGTTCTTTTGCCACTGCTCGGCCAGCTGCCGGCGCTCGCCGTCAGCCAGCGTCGAGTACTCGATGACCAGCGGCTTGCCGTCAGGCTGCTCTCGCCAGCCGTCGCCATTGCGGTCCTTGTAGCCGTACATGTCCAGCAGCGCCTTGGCCTTGGCCAGGTTGAACTCGGTCATCTCGGACTTGAACGTCGGATCATGTCCGAACGCCACGGGCGGGATGGGCCCCTGGCTCATGATGGCCTGGCCGCGGCGCACCAGGCGGATCTCCTTGTCCAGGTCCACGGCCAGGTTGATCGCCCGGCGCAGCGCGATCTTCTCGGGCGTGTAGCCGCCGACGACCGGATCCTCCATGTTGAAGTAGCTCAGCGAGATGTCGGCGCGCGGATAGCGCGTCATCGTGATGCCCTGCTTGACGAGGTTGGGGGCCAGGTGGCCGCCGGGCATGGCGATGCCGGCGAAGTCGATGGGCACCTCCTCGATGACATCGGCCTCGCCGCGCAGGAAGGACAGCCAGCGTGGCTGGGCCTCCTCGATGATGTCGATGACGACGCGGTCCACCAGCGGCAGCTTGCGGCCCTGCAGCGCGGCCACCTCGGCCTTGAGCTGGGGGCTGGCGTCGGGCGGTGCCACCTCGGCGTAGCGCTCGTCACGGTAGTTCGGGTTCTTCTCGAGCACGACGCGCGAACTGCGCCGCCAGTCTGCCAACCGCCAGGCATTGGTGCCGACCGGGTGCTCCATGATCTTGTCGCCATAGAACTCGACGACCTCGCGCGCGACCGCGCCGAGGAAGCCTGCATCGGCGAACTGCTGGACGAAGCGCGGGTCGCCGACGCCCAGCTTGAGCTGGAAGGTGTAGCGGTCCAGCGTCCTCAGGCCCTCGACCTCGCGGTCGTAGTCGAAGGGCTTCTTGGCCTTCATCAGCGCGGTACGCAGCTCCGACAGGCCCAGGATCCGGACGTTCTCGAGCAG
Organism: Roseateles sp.; assembly: GCF_036404855.1. Taxonomy (GTDB): domain Bacteria; phylum Pseudomonadota; class Gammaproteobacteria; order Burkholderiales; family Burkholderiaceae_C; genus Pelomonas. The sequence goes on along the minus strand of NZ_DASWYS010000119.1, from coordinate 54,386 downwards.
GTAGAGGTTGCCGCTCTTCAGCTTGGGGTCGTAGTGGCGCTTGACGGAGTAGACGTAGTCGGCGGCGGTCAGTTCGCGCTTCTGGCCCTTGAAGGCCGGATCGTCGGAGAAGTAGATGCCGGGCCGGACCTTCATCGTGATGGTCTTGAAGTCGGCGCTGATCTCCGGCATCTCGCTCAGCGTGGCCGGACGAAGCTTGAAGGGGCGGGCGCCGAAGTCGTACTCCAGTGGTGCATCCAGGATGCCGGCGACGATGGCTTTGGAGTACGCGTCGGTGATCTGCACCGGGTCAAAGCCGGTCTCGGCGATCTTGAACGCATAGCGCAGCACCTTCTCCTGCGAAGGATTCTGGGCGTTGGCCGCATGCAGTGCGCCGGCCAGCAGCAGGCCGGTCAACAGGGGGAGAAGCTTCATCACGGGGGGCGCAGACTCGAACGAAGGGCGCAGTCTAGTGAAACCGTCAGGGCAAGGCGGAAGTCGCCTCGCATAGACTCCGGCCCGTTTCTTCGTGCAACCCCGCATCCACGGCGGGGTTTGCAATTTCTGGAGCCCCGCTGGAGTCCTGAATGGCGGCCTATCTCATCCGACGCCTGTGGCAGATGATCCCGACCCTGCTCGGTGTCGTGCTGCTGGTGTTTTTCCTCTTCAAGTATTTCGGCAGCGACCCGGCCATCATCCTCGGCGGCCTGAATGCGAGCCCGGAGCAGATCGAATCCATCCGCGAGCAGCTCGGCCTGAACAAGCCGGTCTGGGAACAGCTGTGGATCTTCATTCAGCAGATCGTGACGTTCGACTGGGGCAAGAGCTGGGCGACCAACGAGTCGGTGGCCAACCTGTTCGCGACGCGGCTGCCGGCCACGCTGACGGTGACGCTGCCCATCCTCATCCTCGAGGTGCTGCTGGCCATCCCCTTCGCGCTGGCCGTGGCCACCGTGCGCGGCAGCCTGACGGACCGCGCGGTGATGGTCTGCACGACGGTGGCCGTGTCCGTTTCGCTGCTGGTCTACGTGATCCTGGCGCAGTACGTGTTCGCCTTCCGCCTCGGCTGGTTCCCCGTGCAGGGCTGGACGGGCAACCACTGGACCAACCTGACGACCTATGCGCCGCTGCCGGTGCTGGTGGCGGTCGCGGTGTCGATGGCGCCGCAGATCCGCCTGTACCGCAGCTTCTTCCTCGACGAGATCGGCCACGACTACGTGCGCACCGCGCGCGCAAAGGGCATGACCGAGCGCACCGTGCTGCTCAAGCACGTGCTGCGCAACGCGATGATCCCCATCCTGACCAACGTCTCGGTGCTGCTGCCAGGCGTGCTGGTGGGCAGCTTCCTCATCGAAGTGTTCTTCTCCATTCCCGGCCTTGGCCGTGAACTGCTGTTGGCCGTGAACCGCGGCGACTACCCCGTCATTCAGGCCTTTGCGATCTACCTCGCCGCGCTGACGATGACGGTCAACCTCCTCGTCGACCTGCTCTACAAGCTGGTCGACCCGCGTGTGGTCCTGAAATGAGCGCCGTTACTTCTACTTCCTCCTCCGCCCCGGTCCGGGCCGCCGCGTCGAGCGGCGGCGTCTGGGCGGCCTCCTGGCGGCGCCTGCGCACTGACCGTGTCGGCGTTGTCTCGATGTGGGTCGTCGGCGCGTTTCTCGTCCTGGTGCTGCTGGCCGCCGCCAACGTGATCGCCTCAGGATGGCAACAGGAGGTGGGTGTGCCGAATGCACCGCCCACCCTGCTGGGACCGCAGCCCCCGGAAGACACCGGCACCATCGTCGCGCCCAAGGGGCCCAACGTCGACCTGTCCGACATCGATCCGCTGGCGCCGCGATACAGCGAGTGGGCGGAGCGCGCCAAGGCCTTCAAGACCGACGAGGCTCCCAAGGCCGAGACCTTGCCCCTGGGCGGAGACCGGCTGGGTCGTGACGTGCTGGCCAAGGTCATCAAGGGCGCCGAGGTCTCCATCGTCGTGGGTCTGGCGGCGGCGCTGGTCGCGACGCTGATCGGCACGGTGCTGGGTGCCGTGTCGGGCTTCTTCGGCGGCCGGGTCGGCGACCTGCTGGAGTGGGTCTACAACGTGTTCACGGCCATCCCCAGCATCTTGCTGATCTTCGCCTTCGCGGCCATCTTCCCGCGCGGCATGGGAGCCATCGTGGCCATTCTGGCGTTGACCGGCTGGACCGGCATCTACCGCCTGATCCGCGCCGAGTTCATCAAGCACCGCGTGCGCGAGTACGTGCGCTCGGCCGAAGCGATCGGCGCCAGCCAGTGGTCGCGCATGTTCAAGCACATCCTGCCCAACGTGTCGCACGTGGCGCTGGTGCAGCTGTCGCTGCACGTCGTCAGCTTCATCAAGAGCGAGGTCATCCTGAGCTATCTGGGCCTGGGCGTCGGCGTCGACCAGGTCAGCTGGGGCACGATGCTGGCCGAGGCGCAGAACGAGATGATCCTCGGCTACTGGTGGCAGCTCGCCGCCGTGACGGCCTGCATGGCCGTCTTCGTCACCGCGTTCGCGCTGTTCACCGATGCGCTGCGCGATGCCTTGGACCCCAAGCTGCGCGGGTTGGAGTAAAGCCATGCTGTTGAGCATCCAGGACCTCAAGGTCGCCTTCCGCATGGGCAAGGTCGATGGCGTCATGCAACGCCAGCTGGCCGTCAAGGGCGTCAGCTTCGACGTGCCGCAAAACAGCACGGTGGCGCTGGTCGGCGAGTCCGGCTCGGGCAAGAGCGTGACGGCCATGTCCATCCTCAACCTGCTGCCCAGCAATGCCGAGCGCGAGGGCCGCGTGCTGTTCCAGGACCGCGATCTGCTGCAGGCCGGCACGAGGGAGCTGCAGGGCATCCGTGGCAAGGACATCGCCTGCGTCTTCCAGGACCCGATGAGTTCGCTGAACCCGGTCTTCAACGTCGCCGCGCAGATCTGCGAGCCGCTGATGAAGCACATGGGCATGAGCCGTCGCCAGGCTCTCGTGCGCGCCGAAGAGCTGCTGCACGAGGTCGGCATCCCCGAGCCCAAGCGGCGTCTGTCGGCCTACCCGCACGAGATGTCGGGTGGACAGCAGCAGCGCGTCATGATCGCCGTGGCCCTGGCCTGCGCGCCCAAGCTGCTGATCGCCGACGAACCCACGACGGCGCTGGACGTGACGATCCAGCGCCAGGTCATGGAGTTGATGGCGCGGCTCAAGGAGTCGCACAAGATGAGCCTGCTGTTCATCTCGCACGACCTCGGCGTCGTCGGCGAGATCTCGGATCAGGTCGTTGTCATGCGCCACGGCCAGGTGCGCGAGAACGCGCCGGTGGCGCAGATCTTCAACGACCCGCAGGACGCCTACACCAAGGCCTTGCTGGCCTGCCGGCCGTCGCTGACGGAGAACCCGGCGCGACTGATGGTCATCGACGACCACATCGCCGGCCGCGCCGCGTCCACCGTGCTCAAGGCCAAGGATGCGGATGCGCCCGTCGTGCTGGAGGTGACCCGCCTGCAGAAAAGCTTCTGGCTGAAGCAGGGCCTGTTCGGCAAGCGCGAGTTCAAGGCCGTCAAGGGCGTGAACTTCAAGCTGCGCAAGGGCCACACGCTGGGCGTCGTCGGTGAGTCCGGCTCGGGCAAGACGACGATGGGCCTGACGCTGCTGCGTCTGCATGAGCCCACCGGCGGCCAGGTGCTGTTCGAGGGCCGCGACCTGCTCAAGATGAGCGGCGCCGACTGGCAGCAGATGCGTCGCCGCATCCAGGTCGTGTTCCAGAATCCCTATGCCTCGCTGAACCCGCGCTTCACCATCGGGCAGACGCTGCGCGAGCCGATGGAGATCCACGGCATCGGCGCGAACGCGGCCGAGCGCGAGGCGCGCGCCGTGGCGCTGCTGAAGAAGGTGGGCCTGGATGAGACCGCGATGGCCAAGTACCCGCACGAGTTCTCGGGCGGCCAGCGCCAGCGCATTGCCATTGCGCGCTGCCTGACGCTGCAGCCCGAGGTCCTGGTGCTGGACGAGGCCGTGTCGGCCCTGGACGTGTCGGTGCAGGCCCAGGTGCTCAACCTGCTGAAGGACCTGCAGGATGAGTTCGGGCTCAGTTACATCTTCATCAGCCACGACCTGGCCGTGGTGAAGTTCATCTCGGACGAGGTGCTGGTCATGCAGAACGGCGACGTCGTCGAGCAGGCGGCCACGCTCGATCTCATCCGGGCACCGCGCGAGGACTACACGCGCCGGCTGCTCGGCGCTGTGCCGCGTGGGTACAGCGGTCCTGCCAGTCCGAATTTGTAACAAATCGATTCTGCGCCGGCGTGCAAATTCAACGCTCCCCGGGCATGTCCTCTGCAGCGGGGCCGGCGAACCGCGATGAAATCTCGTCCTCGGGGCGGCACGACTGCCCCACTGCCGACTTGATGCACCCATCTCTGGTTTCACGATCCACGCTGTGCGCGGTGCTGGCGCTGCTGTGCGCCTGCTCGCCGGGCGGCGGCGGCATCGACCCGCCGCCGACGGTGGCGTCGGCGGCCCGGGACGAGAGTCTGGCCCGCGACCTCGAACGCATCGAACGCGCCGCCCGCGCCAAGCCGGCTCAACTCGAGCTGGAGCTGCGAGCCCGTGCGCCGGGCTTGGCCGCTGGCAGCGCCGCCCAACTCGACGTGCTGGCCCTGCGCGGCTGGCTGGCGGCCATGGCGCGTGACCGCGCGCTGAGCGAGCAGATCGGCCAGCAGCTGCGCGACTGGCCGGCCGGCCAGCTGCGCCCGACGGCCGTCGTCGCGGCCGCCAGTGTCAGCGCCGAGTACCTGCGTGCCCACGGTGACCTGCGCGAGGCGCGCAAGCAACTGCTCGCCGTCGATGGTGCCCAGCTCAACGCGGCCGGGCCGGTCTTCCGCTGGCGCTACTACGACCAACTCGCCGCCATCAGCGGCGACTCGGGCGAGCTCGACGGTTCGCTGAACTATGGCCACTCGGCGCTGCGTCTGGCCGAGCAGACGGGCCAACCCTGGCGCGTCGCGCTGACGCTGGTGAGCCTGGCCTTCACATCCGACCGCGCCGACACGCCGGCGCGTGCGCGCCAGCTTATCGCCCAAGCGCTGACGGAGGCCCAGAAGGACCCCGACCCGATGACGCTGAACCGCGTCTACACGATGCGCGGCATCCTGTATGCCAACGACAGCGACTCCAGCATCACGCTGCAGGCCAACTCCGATGCGCTGGAGCAGGCCACGCGTGCCGGCGCCGACTCGGTGCGCGCGCTGGGCCTGGCCAATTTCGCCGACTATCACCTGCGCCAGGGCCATCCGGCGCGGGCGCTGGAGCTGGCCCAGCAGGCCCTGCCGCTGGCGCGCGCCACCCGCAACTTCAACGCCGAGAGTGTGGCGCGCTCAAACATCGGTCTGGCCAAGATCGCCATGGGCCGTATCGCCGAGGGACGCGACGACGTGCGTGCCGGCATCACGCTGGATGAGCAGCAGGGCGCGCTGTCCTATGCCTCGGCCGGCTGGGAGGAGCTGGCGGGTTACCTGGAGAAGGCCGGTGACCTGGCCGGCGCCGTCAATGCCTACCGCGAGCACCGCCGCATGAGCGAGCGCGTGCTGCGCGACGAGACCCGCAAGCTGCTGCTGGAAGCACAGGAGCGCCAGGACGCCGAGCAGCGCGCCCGCGACATCGAGCTGCTCAACCGCGGCAACGCGCTCAAGGCCGAGCAGGTCCACCAGCGCAACCTCGCGCTGATGCTGTGGGCGGCGCTGGGGGGCTGCGTGCTGGTCTCGCTGGGCCTGCTCTACCAGGCCTTCCGCCGCGTGCGCCGCACCAACGAAGCGTTGGCCCACAGCAACGCCTCGTTGAAGCGCCAGAGCGAGACCGACCCGCTGACCGGTCTGGCCAACCGCCGCCACTTCCAGGCCGCCATCAAGAGCCTGTCCGGGGCCGGGGGCCTTGCGGCCAGCGTCTTCCTGATCGATATCGACCACTTCAAGCGCATCAACGACAGCTTCGGCCACGCGGCCGGCGACGCGGTCCTCATCGACATCGCCGGCCGGCTGCGCCAGGCGGTGCGCGACGACGACCTGATCGTGCGCTGGGGCGGCGAGGAGTTCCTTGTGGTCGCGCGCAGCCGCGAGGGGCTGTTTGCACCCCAGCTCGCGCAGCGCCTGCTCGACCTTATCGGCGGCCGGCCCGTGCAGCAGGAGGGGCGCGACATCCCCGTCACCGCCTCCATCGGCTTCATCAGCCTGCCTGTGCCGCCGCACGGGCTCAACCTGACCTGGGAGCGCGCCATCGACCTGGTCGACACGGTCATGTACCTCGCCAAGGCGCACGGCCGCAACAAGGCGTATGGCGTCGAGCGCATCGATGCCCTGGACCCGCTGGCCGCCGCCCAGCTGACGGCTCGTCTGGAGGCCGCCTGGGGTGAAGGACGCGTCGGCCTGCAGGTGCTGAACGGCCCGGGCACCGCTCGCGCAGCCGAGGTCGGCGAGTCCACACCGCGGGTAGGCAGCGCATGACGAAGATCGCGGCCACCCTGTTGCTGGCGCTGGGCGTGGCGTGCGCGCAGGCCACGCCCGAGCCTCTGCCGGAAGACACGGTGCTGGCCAACATCACCCGCCGGGCTTTCGATGCCCCCGAAGCCATGCTGGCCGAACTGACGCAGCGCTGGCCTGCTCAGGCCCGGCCCGGCCAGCCGCGCGAGGCGGCCTGGCTGATGGCCCGTGCGCGCGTGCTGCTGTTTGCGGGACGTGTCGAAGCGGCCGACGCCATTGCCACGCAGCTGATGGCCCGGGAGGACGGCGTGGACCGGGCTTGGCTGCTGCGCGCCCTGACCCAGGAACGGGCCAACAAGCCCGCTGGCGCGCTGGCTGCGCGCGCGCTGGCCGGGCTGGACAAGCACTGCCCGGCGGGCGACGAGAAGCGCGCCTTGCGCGAGCTGGGCTGCGACTTCCGCAGTGCATGGGAAGCCTTGCGCATCCTGCAGCGGGAGCAGTACAACCAGGGTGCGTTTGCGCTGGCCGAGGCCAGTGTCAGGCGCGCGCTGGCCCTGGCACGTGCCGGCGAGGACAAGCACCTGGCGGCGATCAGTCTGGGCATGCTTGCCTCCGCTTTGCAGGCCCAGGACCGCATGGACGTCGCGCGCGCCGAGCTGCAGGCCGCTCAAGCCGAGGCGGCGGGTGATCCGGTGGCGGCCGCGCGCGTGCGCAACTACGAGGGTGCCATCGAGCGCCGTGCCCGCGACATGGGCGCCTCGCGCAGCGCCTTCGAGGCGGCCCTGCTGCTGGCCGAGCAGGCTGATGCACCGCATCTCGCCGCGCAACTGCGCTCCAACCTCGTCGACTCCTACATGCACCTGGGGCTGCTGAAGGAGGCGCTCGCCGCCGGCCAGCGCGCCATGCCGGTGCTGCAGCGCTTCGGCGACCGCTTCTACGAGCGCAGCCTGCACCACAACCTTTCGGTCGCCTACATCAAGCTGCGCCAGTTCGAGCAGGCCCGCCAGGAACTCGTCAAGGTCGGCGAGTTCGGCGTCGACCCGGCCGACCTCGTGCTGCGCGCCCGCGAGCTGCGCGAGCTGTCCGACACCTGGGCCGAGGCCGGCCAGTACAAGGAGTCCCTGGCCGCCCTCCATGGCGAGCGCGAGCTGAGCGCGCGTGCCAACGAGCGCAACCGCGCCGCCGCGCTGGAGGAGCTGGGCCGCAAGTACGACAGCGCCGCCAAGCGGCGCGACCTCGACCTGCTGGCCCGCGATGGCCAGCTCAAGGACCAGCAGTTGGAGAACCGACTGCTGGCGCAAAAGGTGGGACTGGCCGTCGGCGCACTGCTGCTGCTGTCCATCGCGCTGATCGGCGTCACGCTGCTGCGCATGCGCCGCGCGCAGGCGCGCCTGACGGCCAACCAGAGCCTCCTGCGCGCGCAGAGCGAGCGCGACCCGCTGACCGATCTCTCCAACCGTCGTCACTTCCTTGCGGTCATGGACCAGCGCGCCCGCGAGGAGAAGAGCGAGGGCTTCCAGGGCGCGCTGATGATGATCGACATCGATCACTTCAAGAACATCAACGACTGGCATGGCCACGCGGCGGGCGACGCCGTCATCGTGGAGGTCAGCCGCCGCATCCGTGCAGCCGTGCGCGACACGGACCTGGTCGTGCGCTGGGGCGGCGAGGAGTTCCTCGTCTTCGCCCCGTCGCTGCCCGGCGAGGACCTCGCGCTGATGGCCGAGCGCATCCTGCGCAGCATCGGCGCCGAGCCGGTCGAGACCGGCACCGGTCCGCTGCGCGTCACGGTCTCCATCGGCTTCGCGAGCTTCCCGATCGGCAGTTCGGGAGGGACGGCGGCACCGGCGCTGCGCCTGCACTGGGAGCAGGCCGTCAACTGGGCCGACATGGTCCTCTACAAGGCCAAGGCCGAAGGCCGCAACCGCGGCGTCGGCATCACGGCCGTCGAGGCCCCGGACGCGAATATGCTTGCGGCCCTGCTGCAAGACTTCGACGCCGCCTGCATCAACGGCCAGGTCCAACTCCGACAATTGCCCGGTCCGCCATGAGTGCCCTCCTGCAACGCCGCGGCCTGCTGCTCTGGATGGCCACCTCGTCGGTGGCCGCCCAGGCATGGCCGACGCGGCCTCTGCGCATCGTCGTGCCCTATGCCGCCGGCGGCGCCACCGACGTCGCCGCACGCCTGCTCGCGCCGGAACTGCAGCGCCGGCTGGGCCAGCCCGTCTTCATCGACAACCAGCCGGGCGCCGACGGCAACATCGGCAGCGCCGAGGTCGCCAGCGCCACCGACGGCCATACGCTGCTGATGGGCACCGTCGGCACGCATGTCATCAACCCGCTGCTGTCGCGCCGTCTGCCTTACGACGCGGTGAAGGACTTCGCGCCCATCTGCCTGGTCGCGACGGTGCCCCTGGTCATGGTCATGAATCCGGCCGTGGCCCAGGCCCTGGGTGTGCGCAAGCTCACCGACCTCGTGCAAGTCGCCTCTGCGCAGCCCGGGCGGCTGCACATCGCGTCAGGCGGCAACGGCAACCCTTCCCACCTGGCCGGCGAGCTGTTCAAGCGCCTGACCCAGACCTACATGCTGCATTTCCCCTACCGCAGCACGGCCTCGGCACAGCAGGACGTCATCGCCGGCAACATGGACCTGATGTTCGACACCCTGCCCACAGCGCTGCCGCAGATCAAGTCCGGCAAGCTGCTGGCCCTGGGCGTGACGAGCACGCGCCGCAGCCCGAGCATCCCCGAGCTGCCCACACTGGAAGAGGCTGGCGGCCCGGCACTGAAGGGCTACGAGGCCAGCGCCTGGACCGGTCTCTTCGCGCCCAGCAGCCAGCCGGCCGAGCAGATCGCCCGCCTGCAGCGCGACAGCGTCGCGGCGCTCGCCGGCAGCGCGCTGCGCGAGCGCCTGAACAGCCGCGGTCTGCTGGTGCAAGGCGGCGGCGGCGCGGGCTTCGCCGCCCTGATCGCGGCCGAGACGGAGAAATGGGCGCGCGTGGTGCAGCTGTCCGGCGTCAAAGTTGACAGGTGAACCCTCCCCGAACATGAAACAGCCCACGACCTGGCGCGCCGACCTGATGGCCGGCGCCGTCGTCGCCGTGCTGCTGATCCCGCAGAGCCTGGCGTACGCCATGCTCGCGGGCCTGCCGCCGCAGGTGGGCCTGTACGCCAGCCTGCTGCCCCTGCTGGCCTATGCGGCGCTGGGTTCCAGCCCGGTGCTGGGCCTGGGGCCGGTGGCGGTGCTGGCGCTGATGATCGCCCAGGCCCTGGGCGGCCTGCCGGCGGGCGTGACTCCCTCTGAAGGCGCGCTGGTGCTCGCCGCCGAAGTGGGACTGGTGCTCGCGCTCGCCGCGCTGCTGCGGCTGGATGCGCTGGCTTCCCTGCTGTCGGTGCCGGCGCTGCGCGGCTTCGAGAACGGGGCGACGCTGATGATCGCGGCCGGCCAGCTGCCGGTGTTGCTGGGCAGTGCGGCCACCGGCTTCACACTGCCCGACCTGCTCGTTTCGGCCTCGCACGGCGGCTGGGGCCTGGCCAGTGCGGCCTGGGGCGGCCTCGCGATCCTGTTGCTGCTGGCGTCGCGCCGCATGGGTTCGCGGCTGCTGGCCCAGCTCGCACCGCTGCTGCTGCTGATTGCGGCGATGGTGCTCTCGGCCCTCACGCCGGCTGCCAACGGGGTGGCCCAGGTGGGCGCGCTGCCGTCGCTGGCCCTGCCGCTGGGCCTGCCGCTGCTGGATATGGCGCTGTGGCTGCAGTTGTTGCCGGCTGCTGCCCTGGTGGCACTGATGGGCTTCGTGTCCAGCCTGGCAGTGTCGGAGTCGCTGGCGCAGCGCCGCGGCGAAAAGCTGCTGCCTGCGGCCGAGATGCGCGGCTTGGCGGCGGCCAACCTGGTCGCCTCCGTCAGCGGCGGCATGCCGGTGGCGGGCAGCTTCTCGCGCAGCATCCTGCTGCACGAAGCGGGCTCCCGCAGCCGCTGGAGCCTGGTCTTCGTCGCCGTCTTTATGTTCCTGGCCATGCTGCTGTTGGCCGAGCCGCTGGCCCACCTGCCCAAGCCGGTGCTGGCGGCCACCATCGTCGTCGCCGTGCTGGGGGGCTTCTCGTTGCGGCCCTACCGCGAGGCTTGGCGCTATGCGCGTGCAGAAGGCCTGCTGATGCTGGCCGTCACGGCCACCGTGCTGCTGTGGAGCATCGGGCTGGCACTGGCCCTCGGTGTCGTCGGCTCCGTGGCGCTGCTGATCCAGCGCACCGCCCGGCCGCACGTCGCCCGCATCGGCCGCGTGCCGGGCACGCAGCACTACCGCAACGTCGAGCGCTATGTGGTCGAGTGCCGGGCCGAGGTCGTCGGGTTGCGCGTGGACGAGAGTCTGGTGTTCACCAATGCCCGCGGCCTGGGCGACGCCGTGCTGGCCCATGTGCGGGAGCACCGCGAGCGGGTCGGCGCGCCGGACCGCGTGCTGATGCTGATGGCGCCGGTCAACCATATCGATGTCTCCGGGCTGACGGCGTTGCAGGAGCTGCACGCGGCGCTGGCGGCGGAGGGGATGAGGCTGGAATTCTCCGAGGTCAAGGGGCCGGTGCTCGACCGGCTGAAGGCCGTCGGCTGGCTGGAACGCTATGACGTCTCCCTCTACCTGAGCCACCACGAGGGCATCCAGGCCGGTGAACATGCCCTGAGGCCCAGTCTGGCCGACATGGACGCGCCCGGGCAGCTGTAGCGCGCATCTGCTACCGTGTCGCGCCCAGCAGCCCAGACGCCATGGACAACAAAGAACTATTGCTCGGCATCCGCCGGGGCATCGAGAAGGAAAGCCTGCGCGCCCTGCCCGGAGGCAGCCTGGCGCTGACGCCGCATCCCGTGGCCCTCGGCGCGGCTTTGACGCATCCCCACATCACGACGGACTACAGCGAGTCCCAGCTCGAGCTCATCACCGGCGTGCATGCCGGTGTCGAGGACTGCCTGCAGGAGCTGACCGAGATCCACCAGGCCGTCTACCGCGCGCTCGCCGACGAGCGCCTGTGGGTGGGCTCCATGCCCTGTGGCCTGCCGGCCGACGAGACGATCCCGATTGGCCGCTACGGCAGCAGCAACATGGGCCGCGCCAAGAGCGTCTACCGCATGGGCCTGGGCCAGCGTTACGGCCGGCGCATGCAGACCATCTCGGGCATCCACTACAACTGGTCGCTGCCGGGCGTCTCGACCGAAGGCTATCTCGGCGCCATCCGCAACTTCCGCCGCGAGGGCTGGCTGCTGCTCTACCTGTTCGGCGCCAGCCCGGCGCTGTGCGACAGCTTCGTCGCCGGCCGCGAGCACGGCTTGCAGCGTCTTTCGAGCCACACCCTCTACCTGCCGCATGCGACCTCGCTGCGCATGGGGCGCCTGGGCTACCAGAGCGACGCGCAGGCCAGCATCGCCGTCAGTTACAACTGCCTGGACAGTTACGCTGCCTCGCTGCAGGCCGCGCTGAGCCAGCCCTATCCGGCCTACGAGGCCATCGGCGTCCAGACCCCGGGCGGCGACTACAACCAGCTCTCCACCAGCCTGCTGCAGATAGAAAACGAGTTCTACAGCACCATCCGCGCCAAGCGCGTGATCCGCTCCGGCGAGCGCCCGCTTCATGCGCTGCGCGAGCGCGGGGTCGAGTACATCGAGGTGCGGCTGATGGACCTCGACCCCTTCGAGCCGCTCGGCATCGGCGCCGACGCCATGCGCGTGCTGGACGCCTTCCTACTGCACTGCCTGAAGAGCGACAGCCCCGACGACACGCCGGAGGAGATCGCGACGAACGCGCGCAACCAGCACAGCGTTGCCGCCCGTGGGCGCGAGCCGGGCCTGATGCTGGAGCACTGGCGCGGTGGTGAGCGCGCCCTGTCCGACTGGGCCGGCGAGATTTTGGCCGCCTGTGCCGCGCAGGCCGAGGCGCTGGACGCGGCTCATGGCGGCAACGCCTACCGTGCGGCGCTGGGCCGCGTGGCGGAGCGGCTGCAGCGGCCCGAGCTCTGTCCTTCGGCCCGCGTGCTGGCCGTCATGGCCCAGGAGTTCGACAACAGCTACGTCGGCTTCATCCGCCGCCAGAGTGACGCGACGCGTGCGGCCCTGTTGGCCTTGCCCTTCACGGAGCCGCTGCAGCACCGCTTCGAGAAGATGGCCGCCGAATCCCTGGCCGAGCAGGCTCGTATCGAGGCGGCCGACACCCTGGGTTTCGAGGAGTTCAGGCGCTTCTACGTGGCGCCGGAGCGCATGGCCGTCTAGGCGCAGGCGTCGGCGCTTTGCGCCGCGTACAGCGAAGTGCTGAAGCGCGGGCGGCCGACGCGGGACTGCTGGGCCCAGCGCGTCAGTTCCTCGGCGGGCATGGGCCGCGCGAACAGAAAGCCCTGCAGCTTGTCGCAGCGCTTGCCGCGCAGGACGGCGGCCTGACCCTCCGTCTCGACGCCCTCGGCAACGACCTGCAGGCTCAAGGCATGGGCCAGGTCGATGACGGCTTTGACGATGGCGCGTGCATCGGCACTGGTCTCCAGGTCCTGGACGAAGCTGCGGTCGATCTTGAGCTGTGATAACGGTAGCCGGCGCAAATAGGCCAGGCTGGAATAGCCTGTGCCGAAGTCGTCGATGGACAGCGCCAGACCCAGGCCAGCCAGGCGGCGCAGCGTGCGCTCGGTGGCTTCGGCGTCGTCCATCGCCACGGATTCGGTGATCTCGCAGGTCAGGTGATTGGCGTCGACGCCGTACTGGGCCAGCGCTTCCTCGAAGCGCTTCACAAGCGCGTCGGGATGGCGAAGCTGCTGCACGGACAGGTTGAGGGCCACGCGCATCTGCAGGCCCGCGTCGCGCCATGCGGCCAACTGGCGGCAGGCTTCGGCGATGACCCAGTCGCCCAGCGGCATGATGAGGCCGAAGCGCTCGGCCACCGGGATGAAGGCGCCAGGGCTCACCGCTCCGCGCAGCGGATGCTGCCAGCGCAGCAAGGCCTCCACGCCGGTGATCGCGCCTTCATCGGTGGCGATCTTGGGCTGGTAGTGCAGGGCGAGGCTGCCACTGCCCGCTTCGCCGGCCAGCGCGGCGCGCAGGTCGCGGGCCAGCTCGAGCTGCTCTCGCACCCCTTCCTGCATGTGCGCCTCGAAGAAGGCGAAGCCGTTGCCGCCCGCGCGCTTGACCGATTGCGCGGCCGAGTCGGCCTGGGCGATCAGCCCCTCGCCCGGTGTCGAGCCGTCGTACAGCGCGATGCCCACCGAGGCCGACAGCCGCAGTGGGTGGACGCCGGCACCGGGCACACCGGCCATGGGCTCGGACAGCGCGTCCAGCAGGCGCTGCGCGACCTGGGCCAGGGCCGACTCGGCGACCTCGCCCTCCAGCACCAGCACGAATTCGTCCGCCGCCAGCCGGGCCAGCGTGTCGTCGTTGCGGGCCAGGCGCTGCAGGCGGCGCGCCACGTCGCACAGCACGTGGTCGCCAGCGCCCAGGCCGAAGCTGTCGTTGATGGGCTTGAAGCCGTCCAGGTTGATCAGCAGCAGGGCCAGTCGGGCGCCGCCGCGATGACCGCGTGCGGCGGCATGCTGCAGGCGGTCGTCGAGCAGCTGGCGGTTGGCCAGGCCGGTCAGCGGGTCGCGCAGCGCGCGCGCCTGCAGCTCGGTGGTGGCGGCTTGCAAGGACTGCTGCAACCGGTGGGTTTGGCGCTGGCTTCGAGCATCCAGGGCCGATGTCACCAGGGTCAGCAGCAGCAGTGTGAAGGTGGCGCCCGCCACCAGCGTGCCCAGGTTGTCACCGCGCAGCGCATCCGCGCTCAGGCAGACGGAACCCTCGGCGATGCCCGCGGCGGCCATGCCGGTGTAGTGCATGCCGCTGATGGCCGCGCCCATGGCGAGGGCGGAGCCCAACTGCCCCCAGCGCGCCCAGGTGTGCGGCAGGCGCCGCAGCGCGAAGAAGATCCAGAGCGCCGCGGCGGCCGCGCCGACCGCGACGGCCGCCGAGGCGGCGACGCGGGGCCAGTCCCATTGGATGCCTGGCGCGAGCACGAGGGCGGTCATGCCCATGTAGTGCATCGCACAGATGCCGCCGCCCATGCTGAGCGCGCCCACAGCCAGCCGCGCGGGCGTCAGCGTCTCCTGGGCGGCGACGCGCAGCGCGATCGCCGACACGCCCACCGCCGCCAGCCAGCTCAGCAGCGTGACTGCGGTTTCGTAGCCAACGGCGAAGGGCAGCTTGAGCGCCAGCATGCCGACGAAGTGCATGGCCCAGATACCGGTGCCCATGGACAGCGAGCCGGCGATCCACCAGATGCGCGCGATCAGCGCATCCGGCGTGCGTACACGCTGGGCGAGGTCCAATGCCACGTATGACGCAAAGGCGGCGGTCAGGTAGGAAAGCGTCACGACTGCGGGGTCGAAGCGCAGCGCGAGTACGGCAGCGGGCATGCCCGCGAGTATGAAAGCTGACCGCAAGGTTGCGCCGTCAGCACCCGCCGCAGGCGTGAAAGGCTGACGCAGAACGCAAAAAAAGACCCGGTCAGCGGGCTGCCGGGTCGTGAAGCCCTCGGGGTCGAGGGCGTCGTTGGGATGGAGGGACTTTAGGCCGCGGGCCGGCGCAGCGGTGGGCACTATTCACGGCGCACTGTCGATAATCCCGTCATGCCCGCCGCCACCCACCGCGCCCCCGAAGCCCTCACCGAAGAAGACCTGGAACGCCTGCAGGCCCTGCTCGACGCATTGCCGGCGCCGCTGGAGCCGCTGGACGTCAGCATGCTGGACGGCTATCTGTGCGGCGTGCTGCTGCAGCCGGAGGCCGTGCCGCTGGCCGCCTGGCTGCCCCCCCTCCTCGACAGCGAGGGCCGGCCCACGCCGTCGCGTGTCGACGACGAGCTGCTCGCGCTGCTGCGCCGTCGCCACAAGGAACTCAACATCGCCATCGCCGGCCGCCAGTGGTTTGACCCCTGGATCTTCGAGCTGGACGACGTCGAGAACCCGAGCGAGACGGTGCTGCCCTGGGTGGCCGGCTTCGCCCATGCGCTGGATGCGCATCCGGCGCTGATGCGCCTGCCCGAGGAGCCCATGCTGGAGCCGCTGGCCGCGATCTACCTGCATCTGGACCCGGACGACCTCGAGGATGCCGACGCGCTGCTGGAGGAGATCGAGTCA
Organism: Roseateles sp.; assembly: GCF_036404855.1. GTDB lineage: Bacteria > Pseudomonadota > Gammaproteobacteria > Burkholderiales > Burkholderiaceae_C > Pelomonas. The sequence continues at coordinate 38,818 of NZ_DASWYS010000119.1, read as the reverse complement.
CTGGAGCCGCCGGCCGACCTGGAGGAGGCCGTCGAGGGGCTGGTCAGCGCCGTGCTGATGCTGGCAGACGTGTCGAGGCCGTTGAAGGCGCAGCCCCGGCCGACCCCTCATGGCGCCCAGCGCCGCCGCGGCCCCCCGCCGCGACGTTGAGCCGCCCGGCCGGTCTTGCGCCGGCCAAACGTCCGCACCGCCGGTGCGGCGGGCCGCAGTGCGTCAGTTCTTGGCTTTGGGGTCGCGCGTCTGGCGCTTCATCCAGGTGCTCATCTCCCACAGCGTGTGGCCGACCGACTCGCGCGCCGAGTAGCCGTGCGACTCGTGCGGCAGGACCACGTAGCGCACGCTACCGCCGGTGCCGGCGAGCGCCTGGTAGAAGCGCGCCGACTGGATGGGGAAGGTGCCAGGGTTGTCGTCGCTCTCGCCGTGGATGAGCAGCAGCGGTTCCTTGAGCTTGTCGGCGTAGTTGAACGGCGAAAGCTTCAGGTAGACGTCCTGCGCCTCCCAGTAAGTGCGGCGTTCACTCTGGAAGCCGAAGGGCGTCAGCGTGCGGTTGTAGGCGCCGCTGCGGGCGATGCCCGCCTTGAACAGGTCGGTGTGGGCCAGCAGGTTGGCCGTCATGAAGGCGCCATAGCTGTGGCCGCCCACGACCATCTGCTGCGGGTCGCTGACGCCCAGCTCGGCCGCCTTGTCGATGATGGCCTTGGCGTTGGCCGTGATCTGCTCGACGAAGCTGTTGTTCACCGTCTTGGGATCGCCCACCACGGGCATGGTGGCGTCCATCAGCACCACGTAGCCATCGAGCGCCATCATGACGGGACTGGCGCCGGCCAGCGTCACGAAGCGGCTGCCCGAACCACTGACCTGGCCGGCGGTGGAGGCGTCGGTGAACTCCAGCGGATAGGCCCAGACAAGCGTGGGGCGGCGGTCGCCGGGCTGGAAGTCGGGCGGCAGGTAGAGCCAGAACGACAGCTCCACGCCGTCCGCGCGCTTGAACTTGACCAGCTCTCGCTTGATGGCGCGCAGCTGGGGTGCGGGGTCGGTGTTGCGGGTCAGCACCTGCAGTTGCTCGAAGTCGGTGCCGCTGCGCAGCACGAGGTTGGGCGGCTCCGTGGCGCTTTCGCGGCTGGTCAGCAGCCGGCCGTCGGCCAGCAGCGTGATTGGACGCTCGTAGTGCGTCGTGCCAGAGCGGAACAGGCGCGTGGCCTTGCCATCCTTGAGGCTGTAGCTGTCGATGAAGGGCAGGTCGCCCTCCTTGCTGGCGCCGTTGCCGGCCAGCAGCAGGCGATCGCCGCCGTCCACCCGCACGATGCCGCGGCCGTTGGGCAGCACGCGCATCAATGGCTGGCCGGGGTCGTTGTAGCGGTCGCGCAGGGAGCGGTCCTGCAGGCGCTGGGGCTTGGCCGAGCCGTCGAGCGCGACCAGGTCGGCGGCGATCCAGAGGCGATCACGGTCGAAGTCCGACACGATGGCGCGGTCGCCGGCATCGACGAAGTTCAGGCTGCCCAGGCGGCCCGTGGAGCGGTGCACTTCCCTGGCCTCGCCCTGGTAGGGCGGATCCAGGCGCATCAGCTTGTCGCGGAACGGCACCTTGTTGCGCTGGTCGCCGCCGTCCAGGGCTTCGACCCAGTAGACGGCGCCGTCGGCCCGCGGCGAGGCCCAGAAGTTGCGCGGACCGGTGATGACGCCTTCGACCGGCACGCCTTCCTTGAGCTTGATCGTGCCCAGATCGCGCAGCAGCTTGCCATTGAAGTCGCGCAGCTCGACCCGGCGGGCGAAGTCGTTCCAGGTGACCTGGTAGCTGAACGGCGGCACCAGGCGTTCGGTGATCAGCGCGCCCTGGGTGCCGACGACCTCGAGGCCGGCGTACAGGCCCGGTGTGCCGACTTCGCGCGAAGCTCCGGTGGACAGCTTGATGCGGCGCAGCGCCGAGCTGGCGTGGTGGCTGAACAGTGCGTCGTCTTGGCTGTTCTTGAGCAGGTCCTGCAGCGTGCGCTCGGGCGAGTTGCGGCCCATCGACTCCTGGATGCTGGGGCCGTCGGGCGCGTCGAACACGGGCGCGGGGCCGCGCTGCTCGGGCACGGTCAGCGCGATGAGCTCGTCATTGGAGACCCAGGCCACCGAGGCTTCGAGGATGGTGTTGAGCTTGACGCCCTTGACCTGCTGGATCCTGCCCGTGGCCACGTCGCCCAGCCACAGCTCGGTGGCGCTGGCGGTACGACGGTTCAGCAGGAAATGCTTGCTGTCCGGCGACCAGCGCAGCGACGAGAAGGTGCCGCCGGCCGGCAGCTTGACCACGCGTTCGGCGGCGCCGGGGTTGGCGAGCTCGCGCAGCGTGAGGGCCTCGATGTTGGCCGTCAGCTGCGGGCTGCTGGCGGCGGCGTCGATGCGCCGGCCGGCCAGGCGCAGGATGGGCCGGGCCAGCTCGGCCACGCTGCGGTAGCGCGTCAGGCTGATGCTGGCCAGCGTGCGCTGGTCGGGGGACAGGGAGTGGCCGGGCAGCGGAGTCGCATCCAGCACGGCCCGGATTTCGGCGGAGGGTTGCTGGTAGATCTGCGGCTCGGCAGCGTGGACCGCGGTGGCGGCCAGGGCGGCGGCGGCCCAGGTCAGGGCTTTCAACATGGGAGGCGTTCTTGGGGGCGAAGCCGCGCAGCCTACCAGTTGCCTAGGAGGCGCCGAACAGGCGCATGGCGTGCAGCCCCAGGCCGGTGGCGACCGAGGCGAATCGGTCGCCGGTGACACGCGCTGCCTGGGGAAAGCCGGCCGCCATGCCGTCCACCAGCAGGCGCAGCCCGGTCGAGCCGCCCGTGAAGTAGAGCGCGTCGATCTGCGCGGGCTGCAGGCCGGCCTGAGCCACCGTCTCGTGGGCGGTGGCGATGATGCGGTCCAGGTCGGCGCGCAGCGCGTCGACAGCGGTCTTCTCGCTCAGCGGCAGGATCAGGCCGCGCTCGACGTGGCTCAGGTCCACCGTCGTGTCGGCACCACCGGAAACAGCGATCTTGGCCCCTTCCGCCCGCGCGGCCAGTTCGTGGCCCAGGCGTTCCTCCAGCACCGTCATCAGCCGTGCGTGGTGGCGCACGTCGCTGAACCAGCTCTTCATGCCGCGCCACTCGGCCACCCGCAGCGGCGCGTAGCAGGTGTTGATGAGGTGCCAGGTGGCGAGGTCGAAATAGATGCCGCTGGGCACCTCGCGGCCAGGTTGCCCTGGCTTCGCGGGGCCGGTGGCTCGATAGCCGAACTCCTGCAGCAGGCCGGCCAGCTCGATGTGGCGGTCGAAGTCGGTACCGGCGATGTGGACACCGTGACTGGCCAGGATGTCGTCGCGGCGCGCCAGGCGCCGGGCGCGTTCGGGGCCGACACGCACGATGGAGAAGTCGCTGGTGCCGCCGCCGATGTCGGCCACCAGCACGATCTGCTCGCCCTTGCCCTCTCGGATGGCCTGCTGCTCGAAGTCGAAGGCCGCCGCGATGGGTTCGTACTGGAACTGCACGTCGCGGAACCCCACCGCGCGGGCACAGGCTTCCAGTTGGGCCTGGGCCTGGGCATCGCGTTCGGGCTCGCCGTCGACGAAGAACACCGGCCGGCCCAGCACGGCGCGCTCGGGCTCGCCGGCCAGGCGGCGCAGCCGCTTCAGGTACCCGGCCACGATGTCCGAGTACTTGGCGCCGCGGCCGCCGCCGACGTCGGTGGTCTGGTCGATGAGGCTGGAGCCGAGGATGCTTTTCATGGAGCGCATCAACCGGCCATCATGGCCCTCGACGTAGGCGGCCACGGCAGCGCGGCCGAATGCGCGCGGCGGCCCGTCGGCATCGTGCGTGCCTTCGGCGAAGTAGAAGACGGCCGTGGGCATGGTGCGCTGGCCGGACTCGAGGTCGACGAGGCGCATGGCGCCGCCGCCGTCGGGTACGGCGACCGCCGAATTGGACGTGCCGAAGTCGATGGCACAGAAACTGGAAGAGATGTTCATGACGTCACGCCGTGGCGTAGGTGTCCCTGGGGGCTTCACTGACGAGGGGCGCGGATTCTAGGAACACAATCGCGCGCCTGACTTGGGAGATTCAATGAAGACGCGTCATTTCGCCCCCCTGCTGCTGGTCGCCGTTCTGGCGGCCTGTGGTCAACGCTCCGAGCAGGACCTGCTCGCTTCCGCGCAGAAACGCATGGAGCAGAAGGACGTCAGCGGCGCCGTCATCGAACTGAAGAACCTGCTGCAGCAAAGCCCCGACAACGCCAAGGGCCGCCATCTGCTGGGCAAGGCCTTGCTGGACGCCGGCGACCTGGCCGGCGCCGAGATCGAGCTGCGCCGCGCCTGGGAGCTTGGCGCGCCGCGCGATGAGCTGGCGCCGCTGCTGGCCCAGACCCTGCTGTACTCGGGCCAGTCGCGCAAGCTCATCGGCGAGTTCGCCGACCAGAGCCTGGCTGACCCCGTCGCCATGTCCACGTTGCAGCAGCACCTGGCGATGGCCTTCCTGGCCCAGAGCAACTTGAGCGAGGCCAAGGCCGCCGCCACGCGGGCGCTCCAGCTGCAGCCGGACTCCGAGGATGCCGTCGTCGTCGGTGCGCGCATCAAGCTGGCCGGCGGCTTCCCCGACGAGGCCTTGCAGGCGCTGGACGAATTGCTGGCGAAGAAGCCCAAGGCGGCCAAGGCCATGCAGATCAAGGCCGAGGTGCTGCTGTCGCGTGGCAAGCCGGACGAGGCCGAGCCGCTGCTGACCTCGGTGCTGGCGCTGGACCCGTCCTCCTACGACGCCCGCTCGCTGCTGCTGCGCCTGGCGCTGGCCCGCCAGCAGCTCGATGCCGCCACCAAGCTTGTCGACGGCATGCCGCCGGCCCTGGCCAAGAGCCCGCGGGGCCGCTTCTTGCAGGCCCAGTTGGCGCTGGCCAAGGGCGACGCCGCCAAGGCGCGCGAGCTGGCGTTGCCGCTGCTCAAGCAGATGCCCAACTACCTGCCGCTGCTGCGCCTGGCTTCGGGCGCCCACCAGCAGCTCGGCGAGCTGGCCGACGCGGAGAACCTGCTCAACCAGGCCATCAAGCTCGCGCCTGAGGACCTTGCGCTGCGGCGCCAGTTCGCCGGCCTGCAGCTGCAGCGCCGCGCGCCGAACAAGACGCTGGAGACGCTCAAGCCCGTGCTCGAGGCGGCCAGGGCCGATGCCGAGACCCTGCTGCTGGCGGGCAAGGCCCACCTCATGCTGGGCAATTTCGAGGCGGCCGACCAGGCCTTCGGCGCTGCCGCCAAGCTGCGCCCCGACGATGCCAAGACCGGTGCTGCGCTTGCACTGTCGGCCATCGTGCGGGACACCACGGCACCCAGCGGCGCCAACCGCGCCAAGGCCGACGCCGCCATCGCGCAGTTGCGGGACATCGCCGCCAAGGACAGCAGCAGCAACTACGACCTGATGCTCATCAACGCGCTGATGCGCCGCAACGAGTTGCCCGCTGCGCTCGCCGCCATCGACAAGCTTGCACCCAAGATGCAGGGCAGTCCCGTGCCCGATGGCCTGCGTGGCCGCATCCAGCTGGTTCGCAAGGACAACGCGGCCGCCCAGGCCTCCTTCGAGGCTTCGCTCAAGGCCGATGCCGGCTATCTGCCGGCCGCTCTGGGCCTGGTGACACTGGACATGCAGGCCGGGCGCAGCGAGGCCGCCATCAAGCGCCTGGAGGGCTTTGTCGCGAGCCAGCCGCATTCGGGTCAGGCCCGCCTCGCGCTGGCCGAGCTGCTGGGGCAGACAGGCGCGTCCCCCGAGCGCATCACCGAGGTGCTGGCTGCCGGCGTGCGCGAGGAGCCGACCGATGCAGGTCTGCGCCTGGCCCTGATCGACCATCAGCTGCGCCTGGGCAACCCGGCCAAGGCCGCTCAGGCCGCGCAGGAGGCGTCGGCGGCCCTGCCGTTGAACGCTGACCTGCTGGAGCGCCTGGCGCGTACCCAACTGCTGACCGGCGACAAGTCGCAGGCGGTCAAGACGTATTCGCGGCTGACCGTGCTGGCACCCGCACGCGCGCAGGGCTGGCTGGGCCTGGCCCAGCTGCGCTTCGTCGAGCAGGACTTCGCCGGCGCGGAGCGCGAGGTCAAGCGCGCGCTGGAAGCCGAGCCGGGCTCGGCGGCCGCGCAGCGCCTGCTCATCCAGCTGGCGCTGCGCCAGGGTCGCATCGATGAGGGCCTGGCCGCGCTGCGAGAGCGCCAGAAGCGATTCCCGCAGGAGGCCTTCGCGCTGATCGCCGAGGCGGACGTCGAGATCAACCGCCAGCACACCGACGCCGCCATCGCCGCGCTGCGCAAGGCCACGGCCCTGCGTGACCCGGGCGAGGCCGCGCCGCGCCTGTTCGCGGTGCTGCTGGCCACCAAGAGCCGCGACGAAGCCCTGGCCTTCGAGAAGCAGTGGCAGGCGTCGCATCCCCAGGATGTGGTCTTTGCGGGCGCCGTGGCCGACGTGCTGCTGGCCCGTGGCGACATCGAGGCGGCACTGACGCGCTATGAAGTCCTGCTCAAGCGCAGTCCCGACACGCTGGCCGTCATCAACAACGTGGCCTGGCTGCGCAGCAAGCTCGGCAAGTCCGATGCGCGCGAACTGGCCGAGCGGGGCCTCAGGCTCAATCCCGACTATGCGCCGCTGCGTGACACCTACGCCACCGTGCTGGCCGATGAGAAGGACTTCGCCAAGGCGCTGCGCGTACAGCGCCAGCTCGTGGCCGACCAGCCGGATCAGCCGGCCTTCCGTCTGAACCTGGCGGAGATCCTGATCCGGTCCGGCGACAAGCCTGCGGCCAAGACCGAGCTGGAAGGACTGGCCCGACTGGGTGCCAAGTTCTCGCAACAGCCCAAGGTGGCCGCATTGCTGAAGACGCTCTGAGGCCAGTCCGGGCCGTCCGGGGGGCTGCCCGACGCTCCGATGCCGGCGCTCTCGCCCAGGGGCGAGGGGCGAAGGGCTTCAGCCCTGGCCGTAGAAGCTGAAAGCCATGTCCGGCTTGCGGCCTGCGATGAGCTCGGCCATCGCGTGGCCGGATCCGGCGCCGTGGGTCCAGCCCAGCGTGCCGTGACCGGCGTTCAGCCACAGGTTGCGCGCCTTCCTGCTGCGGCCGATGTAGGGCACGTTGTTGGGCGTGCTGGGGCGCAGGCCGGTCCAGTAATTGGGCTCGCTGGTGTCGGCCACGCCCGGGAACAGTTCCTCGTAGCGCCGCACCAGGGCCGCGCAGCGGACCTTGGCGGTGGGCGAGTCGAGGTTGAGGTCGAAGCCCGACAGCTCGGCAGTGCCGGCGATACGGATGTGGTCGCCCAGGCGCGAGATCGCGATCTTGCGCGTGTCGTCCAGCAGGCTGACGACGCTGGCGGCCTCAGGTTTCTTCAGGCGCAGCGTGGCCGAGTAGCCCTTGGCCGGATAGATGTTGAGGTGCTCGCCGAGCGGGCGGACCAGGTCCGGCGTGTAGGAACCCATGGCGGCGACGAAGGCGTCGGCCTTCAGCGTCTTGCGTTCGCCGCTGCGCGTGTGGGCGATCCGCACGGACTCGATGCCGTCGGCGATGCGCTGCAGGCCGAGGATGTCGTGCTCGTAGAGGAACTGCGCGCCGCGTTCCGCGCAAAGGCGGGCCAGCTTCTGCGTGAAGACCTTGGCGTCGCCGCTCTCGTCGCTGGGCGTGAAGGTGCCGCCGAAGATGCGGTTGCCGAAGGCCGCCAGCGCTGGTTCGACCTTGAGCACCTCCTCGCGGCCCAGCACGCGGCGGTCCACGCCGTGCCGGCGCATGATCTCGGCACCGGCGGCGCCCGCCTCGAAGTCGGCCTGGCTGGAGAAGAAGTGCAGGATGCCGCGCTCCAGGCGGTCGTACTCGATGCCGGTGCGGGCGACGAGGTCCTTCAGCGACTCGTGCGAGTAGCGGCCGAGCTGCACCAGTTCCTCGACGTTGCGCTCGAAGGCCGCGTTGGTGCACTGCGTCAGGAAGGCCAGTCCCCAGCGCCACTGGTTGGGGTCCAGTCGCGGGCGAAACAGCAGCGGCGAATCGTCGCGCAGCAGCCACTTGGCCACCTTGAAGGGCGCACCCGCATTGGCCCAGGGCTCGCAGAAGCTGACCGAGATCTGCGCGCCGTTGGCGAAGCTGGTCTCCAGCGCCGCGTCGGCCTGGCGGTCGACGACGATGACCTCGTGCCCCTCGTCGAGCAGATACCAGGCCGTGGCGATGCCGATGATGCCGGCACCGAGAACGACGATCTTCATGGCGGTCCTTTGATGTTGTCCTAGAGGGGTTGCAGGAGGAGTTGTAGACCCAGGCCGGCCATCAGCAAAGCGATGACGGCGTCGACGACCCGCCAGGTGGTGGGGCTGCGCAACCGGGGGGCGGCGGCAGCCGCGCCAAAGCCCAGCAGGCCGAACCACATGGCTGACGCGAGCCCGGCACCGGCCGCGAAGGCCGGGCGCAGTTCGGCAGGCTGGCGCGCACCCAGGCCACCGAGCAGCACGACGGTGTCCAGGTAGACGTGGGGGTTCAGATAGGTGAAGGCGAAGGCGGCGGCCAGCGTGGCGCCCAGTCCGGCGGATGTGCCGGCTGCGTCCAACCCCGCGGCGGGACGCCAGGCGCGCCGGGCGGCGAGCAGCGCATAGCCCAGCAGGAAGGCGGCGCCGCCAAAGCGGAAGATTTCGAGCAGGACCGGCTGGCCCTGGATCAGGGCACCAAGGCCGAAGACGCCGAGGGCGATCAGCAGCCAGTCCGACAGCGTGCAGACGGCGACGACGGCACCGACATGCTCGCGCCTCAGGCCCTGGCGCAACACCAGCGCGTTCTGGGCACCGATGGCCAGGATCAGCCCGGCGCCCATGGCCCAGCCCTGCGCAAAAACGGCGGGCGTGGATGGGTCGGCCAGGGCGGAGGCAGGCATCGGCGGATTCTCCGCAGCCCCTGCAAATTCAAGAAGCCCCATTCATATTCTTCGCCATACATTAGTGGCACTTATGAATGAATTCGATCCCGCCGCCCTGGATTGCCTGGCGGCCCTGGCCGACGAATTGGGTTTCGAGCGTGCCGCGCAGCGCCTGTCCATCACGCAGAGCGCCGTCTCTCAGCGGCTGCGGGGGCTTGAAGCCCAGGTGGGGCAGCCGCTTGTCGTGCGGTCGAGGCCGCTGCGGCTGACCGAGGCGGGCAAGGTGCTGCTGCGCTTCGCCCGCCAGCTGCAGGCGCTGCGCGTGGACGTGGCGCGCGAGCTGGGCGAGCGCGTCGCGCCGCAGTCGCGGCTGGCCATCGCCGTCAACGCCGACAGCCTGGCGACCTGGGTGCTGCCGGCCCTGGACGGCCTGGTTCAGCAAGGGCTGCGCGAGGGCTACGGGCTGGAGCTGGTCGTGGACGACCAGGATTTCACCCACGACAGCCTGCGTCAGGGCGCGGTGCTCGGCTGCGTGTCGACCGTGGCCGAAGCCCTGCAGGGCTGTCGCGTGCAGCCGCTCGGGGTCATGCGCTACGTCGCGGTGGCCAGCCCGGGCTTCCTGGCGGCGCAGTTGCCTGACGGCCTGCACGCTGGCAGCTTCGCCGACACCCCTTTCCTGGTCTTCAACCGCAAGGATGACACCCAGGCGCAATGGGTGTCACAGGCGTTCGGGGTGCGAGCGCCAAGGCTGAGGGAGCGCTTCGTGCCGTCCAGCGAGGCCTATGTGCGCGCAGCCGCCATGGGCTGGGGCGTGGGTGTCGCGCCGGAAATCCAGGTGCGCCCGCTTGTCGAGGCCGGCCAGCTCGTGCTGCTGAAACCGGAGATCGGCATCGACGTGGCGCTCTACTGGCACCAGTGGCAGTTGCAGGGCCGGGATGCGCTGCTGGACCGCATCGGCCAGGCGCTGGCCGCTGGCGCCCGGCAGGCGCTGGGCTGATCAGCGGGTGGTCGTGGCGGGCGCTGACGCCGCGGCAGCCGCGGCAGGCGCGACCTGGGCGATCAGCAGGCTTTTGCCGGCTTGTTCGGGATGGATGGCATACGCCATCCACAGCGTGCTGACGAGCACAACGGCAATCAGTCCGTTGGCGACCCACTTCAAGAAATCTGAACTCATGCGAAGCCGGGGGGCTCAAAAAAAGGTGGCGCAGCTTAAGCGTCGGATCGGCGAACCCTACGCTTGGTGCTGCCGAGCGGGGCAATGAATTGCAAAACAGCAACGCCCCCCTCGAAAGGGGGGGCGCCGCTCGGAAGGCCCTGTCGCCACTGGGAAAAACAGGTCTTGCTCTTGTGCGGTATTGCCAGTAGAGGCAATATTTACTCACAGTTGCGGGAACCGTTTGTCACATGAATCCCGCACACTGAGCTCACGAAGCCAATGAGGTTGTTGGCTCGCCAAAGCCAGAGAGGTCCGCCATGCGATTCGTTCCAGCGCTGCGTTTCTTCCGCCGTGACGCCGCTGCGCGCAGCGCGCCGGACCCGGCCGATCTCGGCACCGCCTTCGGGCTGGATGCCTGCCTCGATGGCGGTGGCGTCAGCGAATACCGCAGCCAGCCGCCGAGCGACTTCCTCGAGTCTCAGGGCAGCCATGCGGCGCAGGAATCGCCGCTGAGCTGGCTGTCGCGCCGGACGGCCTAGATCTTCGGGATCCGGATCCGGCTCACCATCAGCGAGCCGGACAACGCGAACATCAGCACCAGCGGGTGCAGCCGGAAGCCCGCGAACCACCAGACCCCGCCCCAGAGCGCGTCACCGATGGCGCCCTGGGCCGCGGCGACCCACAGCACCGCGACGAGCAGCATCGACGTCGGGATCGGCGTGCCCTCGAAATAGGCCACCTTGCCGGTGCCGCCACTGAGTTTCTCGGCGGTGACGTTATAGCGGGCCAGCCGGCTGACGCCGCAGGCCACGAAGAACACCAGCACGATGCGGTCATACAGGCCCTGCATGCCGCAGCCATAGGCGATGACGGCCGGCGCGACGCCGAAGGAGATCACGTCGGCCAGCGAATCCAGTTCGCGGCCCAGCGCCGAACTCTTTTGCCGCCAGCGCGCGATGCGGCCATCCAGCACGTCGAAGGCCAGGGCCACCGGGATCAGCGCGCAGGCGTACTGCAGGTGCAGCCGCTCGCCGCTTTGCAGGAAGCTCATCACGGCGAACAGGGCGCCCATGCCGGCACAGGCATTGCCCAGCGTGAACCAGTCGGCGAGGTGGAACTCGCGGATCATCGAGAAGGGCTTGGGTCGGTCCATGGCCCGGCGATTGTCGGCTTTGGCGCCTAGGGCTGGGCTTCTTCCGCCGGGCGCATGCGCAACCAGGTTTTGCGGGCCAGGTGCCGGACCAGCAGGCCGAAGGGCATGCGCAGCCAGTGCGAACGGACGTAGAGGGCCAGCCGGGCGCTCCCCGTCAGCGCGCCATCGCAGCTGGGATGGTCGGGCATGAGCGCGCGGTCGTAGCACGCGTCAAGCAGCGCCCGACCCGTCGGCGCGTCGGCCGCGGCCGCCCGCATGACATCGTCCGGCACTGGCGTCTGCAGCCAGCGCGTCGTGTAGTGCAGGGCGTGAAAGAGGGGGCGACCCAGGCCCAGCGCGCGGGCGCGCGGCACCAGGGCAGCCCAGAATGCCGGATCGCGGCCGAAGTCCCGCAGCAGTGCGTCCAGGTCGAACAGGTCGCGCAGGCCTTTCTCGAGTTCGCCCTCGTGGAACAGGTGCGCGGCACTGTGCAGCACCATGGTCGCCGGCGCCAGCACGTGGATGCCCGGGTGGTTGGGGAGCTCGCGCACATCCTCGAACAGGGCGGCGGTGTTGACCTGGATGCGGGCCGACGGCGGCAGGATGGTGTGGTGGACGTCCAGGCTGCTTCCGCGGCCCTCGTGTGTCAGCGGGGGGATCTCGTGCATCCACTCGCGGTAATAGCGCTCGTCGTACGCGTCCAGGTCCTGCTCGAAGTTCCATCCGTTGGCGAGCAGCGCCGCTTCGATGTCGTCGATGCGGGCCTTGGGCACGAGTATGTCGACGTCGCCGAAGACGCGGCCTTGGCTGGCCGGCAGGCCGGCCAGCAGATACGCCGTGCCTTTGAGCAGGATGGGCTCGACGCCCAGGGGCTGCAGCGCGGCCTGGATCCGGCTCACTTCCCAATGCGTCAGCTTCGACTGGCGCTGCGCGGTCAGCAGGGCGGCATGGAGGTGATGCCGCGGGCCGGGCGGCACGCTGTCGAGCCAGGGCCTCAGCAGGACGGCCAGCTTGGCCAGCAGCACCCCTCGCCGCGCCTGCCGCAGGAGCAGGTCCCATTCCAGGGGGCGCAGGCCCAGGGCCGAGCCCGGGTCGCGCAGCACGCGCAGCAGCAGCGGGGGGGCAGCCATCGTCATGACCGTGCTGCCAGTTGGTCGAGGCACTGCACGGCCTCGTCCAGCGACGCGTACTGGAACTCCAGGCAATCGCAGCCGTCCACCAGGTCGGCGGTGGCCTCGAAGCCCTGGCGGCCATGGAGGTCGTAATTGAACGCCTGTTCGGCCAGCAGCAGCAGCATGCGGGCCTTGGGCATGTCGATCAGCGATGGCGCTGCGCCGGCGGTGTAGCGGGGCATCACGATCCACGCCGGCCTTGCGGGCTCGCGGATGCGTGCAACGCTTTCGGCAGGGGCCTTCATCAGTGCGAGGGTGCCCTTGGTGGTGTCTGGAACCGGATCCGTCAGCTCGGCTTGCGGGGCAAACTGCCGGATCAGGTCGATGGACACGTTCTTCAGGTTGACGGGACGCGCCATGCCGGTGACCTGCCGGTCGGTCAGGTCGTAGAGCGTGATTTCGTCGGACATCAGCCGCCAGCCGCGATGGGCCAGCGCGGCGGTCAGGGTGCTCTTGCCGGAGCCGGGCGGTGCCGGCATGACCAGCGCACGGCCATCCCGCTCCAGCGCCGCGGCGTGGTAGGAGAGGTAGGGATGCGCCATGGTGCTGACAGCCCAGTTCAAGCCCCACTCGACCATGTGGAAGGCTTGTTCTGCCGGCAACTGGCTGAAAGCAGGCTCTCCGTCGGCGAAGAAGCGCGCCATGGGTTTGACCCAGCGGCGCAGGCCGCCTTCGCGCAGGACTTCAAGATGAAAGTCGGCGAAGTCTTCGGGGCTGCCGACGGTGAAATCGGCGTAGAGCAGCCGCAGGTCCTCGGCCACGCGGGCCACGTCGGAGCGCAGGCGGGCCACGAAGGGTGGGACGTTCAGGACCAGGTCGCCACGGGCCAGCCTCCCGCGCAAGTCCCCCAGGGCCAGGTCGCCGACCTTCATGCCGATTCGACGAGCCCCATGTCGCGCATGGACCTGAGCTGGCGTTCGAAGAAGGCGAAGGCCGTGGCCTCGTCCATGGATTCGGGCAGGGCCTCGCCCAGCAGTTCGACCAGTTGTCGCACGGAGCGAGGGCGCTGCGTCAACAACTCCAGGAACTCGATGACCAGCGCATCGACCAGATGCGTGTCACCCGAACCGTCGTCATAGACCGCACCCAGGCCGTCCCAGTCGCGCCAAGCAAGGTCAGCAGGCCTGTGAACGCTCCAAAGGGGCTCCCGCATCTGCGCTCAGGTGCTTCGGTGCAGCGCTCAACGGCCTGGAGTCGGCAATGCCCGGCGTGCCGTGAGACTCAGCTCAGGCGACCGATGAGGTTGTTCTTCAGGTAGTCCTGCACGTTCTGCACCGACCACTGCTTGCCGTCAGGCCCCACGCCGCCACCGCTGGCGACGATCGAGGCCAGCTTCGTGAGCTGGTTGGTGGAGAAGGAGTCGATCACGCAGACGTCCGTATTGGTCGTGCGGCTGATCTGGAAGTTCAGCCAGGCGACCAGCACCTGCTTCTGGGCATCCGAACAGATGCGCCGGCCGGTCCGGTCGCTGTTCGAATCAAGATCGTTCAGCATTTCCCAGATCAGCTTCGTGCCGGGCACGCCCGCCGTGCTGCTGCTTCCGCAGGCCTGCGAGACCTTGTAGGCCTTCACGGCGGCAACCGTGTTGCAGCTGATGGTCGCACGCGTCCAGCCGGCACAACCCGTTCCCTTCCAATCGTCCTTGGTGAAGCAAGAGACGGTCGGCGCGTTGTTGGCTTTGCGGGTGTAGGTGCTCGCCGTCGTGTTGACCAGCGTCTGGATGGAACCCCAGGCCGAAGCCGAGAAGCACTTGCCGGTGGCGGTGGTCGCCAGAACCGGGCGACTGCTCAAGGTCAACGCTACGGGAATGACGCCCGCGCCTGCCTTGATAAACCGGCGACGGCGTGCCGAAGCCAGCTCGCTGGCGGACGCGTCGACGGAGGCCGGCGCCTGGGGCGTCGACTGCGGGTCGTTGATCTGGCGTTCGCTCATGACAGTGGCCTCGGTGGATGGTGCGGGTCGTCCCGGTCAAGGGGCAACTCGCCCTGCAGTACAGGGCTGGCCGATGCTAATAGAGGGCTCGGCGATTTGGATGGGAGTGTTTCACACAAAGGCTTTTGAGCGTCATCCAGCGCCCCCTTGATTGGGTGGGCCTGAATCGGGGACTCAGAGGGTGGCGGATGAAAAAGTGTCACAGGCCTTCAGGTCGCCCGCATCCAGGCCCCGCTTGAACCAGCGCACCCGCTGGGCGCTGCTGCCGTGTGTGAAGCTCTCGGGCACGACGCTGCCGCGGGCGCGCTTCTGGAGGGTGTCGTCGCCGATCTGGGAGGCGGCGTTCAGGGCCTCCTCGATGTCGCCTTGTTCCAGCCAGCCCTTGCTGCGCTGCGACAAGCTGGCCCAGACACCGGCAAAACAGTCGGCCTGCAGCTCCAGCCTGACGCTCATGGCGTTCATCTCCCGCTCGGAGACGCGGCCACGGGCCTGGTCCATCTTGGCGGTCGTGCCCATCAGGTTCTGCAGGTGGTGGCCGACCTCGTGGGCGATGACGTAGGCCTGGGCGAAGTCCCCCGGCGCGCCCAGGCGCTCGCGCAGCGTGTCATAGAAGCTCAGGTCGATGTAGACCTTGCGGTCGGCCGGGCAGTAGAAGGGGCCCATGGCGGCTTCGCCGGTCCCGCAGGCCGTGGGCTCGCTGCCCCGGAAGACGCGCAGCTTCGGATTCGGGTACTGCTGGCCGCCGCGCTGGAAATAGGCGCCCCAGACGTCCTCGGTGTCGGCCAGGACGACCTTGACGAAACGGTAGGCAGGGTCCTGGGCGTGAGAGTCGCCGGCCGGCGCCTGGACAGCCGCGCCGTCGCCTCCGCCGCCCAGCAGGCCCAGCACCGTCAAGGGATTGACGCCCAGAACCCAGGAGGCCAGCAGCGCGATGACGATGCCACCCAGGCCGATGCCGCGGCCGCCGATCGGCAGCCCCCCTCGGCCACCGCCCCCGCGGGCGTCCTCCACGTTGTCACTCTCGCGCTGTCCTTCCCACTTCATGGTGTGTCTCCTGCTGGTCGGCCCATCCTACGGCCCATGACTGCAAAAGCGCAGTCCATCGCCTGCTGCAGGCGTGGGATCTTCTGGCTGGACACACTGCCGCCGCATTGCTGCACCGGGAGTCCCGAATGAAACGCCTTGTCCTCATGGCCCTTGCCGCCGCCTTCGCGACCAGCGCCGCCCTGGCGGGCGATAACGACTGGCGCTTGCGCATCAAGAAGGAGGCCGATGGCTGGACGGCCAGCTTCAGCGGCCCCACCGACTACGGCAGCAACAGGAACCGCGTGCGCGGCTCGGGCGTCAGGGTGGAGAAGGTGCGCTCACTGGCGGCTTTCAACCAGCTGCGCATCGACGGCCCCGTCGACGTGAAGCTTTCCCAGTCTGGCAGCGACGAAGCCGCCGTCGTTGCCGACGACAACATCGAGCCGCTGATCGAGACCGTCGTGGAGGGTGACACCCTCGTCGTGCGCCTGAAGCGCGATGCCGGTTTCACGACCCGCCATGTGCCGGCGGTGCGGATCGGCGCCCGCGCGTTGCAGGCGATCGCCATCCACGGCTCGGGCGATCTGGGCGTCGACAGCTTCAGGGCTGACACCCTGGGCCTGACCATTGACGGCTCGGGGGATGCCCATTTCGGTCTCGTCGAGCTCAAGGAGCTGAACGTCAGCATCAGCGGCTCGGGCGACGTGCGCCTGGCCGGCCGGGCGGAGCAGCAGCGCTGGCGCGTCAGCGGTTCCGGCGACGTCGATGCGCGCGCGCTGGCCGGGCGGGCCGCCAAGGCCAGCCTCAGCGGCTCGGGCGACGTGGACCTGGGCGTGACCGAGCAGCTGGACGTGCAACTGAGCGGTTCCGGCGACCTCAGCTATGCCGGCCGCCCCCAGTTGCGCCAAAGCGTCAGTGGCTCGGGGGAGATCCGCCGCCGTTGAGCCGCGCCGACCCAGAATCGGGGTCGTGACTGAAGATGACCTCTGGTGGCGCACGCTGACCGAGGGCCCGCTGCTGCTGGCCCTCTTCGACAACCACGACCGCCTGCTGCGCGCCAACGCGGCCTATCGCCAGGCCTGGCACCTGGCCGAGGACGCGACGCCGGTTTGGGGGCAGATGGTGGAGGCAGCCCGGCAGGCCGGCGTCGGCCCGGTCGAAACGTCCGAGCGGCGCAGCCGCCTGGCCGAGCGCGGCCATGAGCAGGCCTGGCGCGATGGCCGGCGCTTCTGGTGGGTAGCGCAGCGCACACCGGGCGGTGGCCTGGCCCTGACCGGCGTCGACATCAGCGCGCTGTCCCGGCCCAGGCCGAGCACCGGGCAGCTGTTGCCCACCCAGGCCGGCACCGAGCTGCTGCAGACCCTGCTGGCCGATCCTGCGGCCTGGCCGCTGTCCGTCGCGACGCTGGCCGCCGGGGCGGATCCCGCCGAACTGCTCGGCCGGATCCGCGGCGAGGATGGCTGCATGCGGCTGGCCGACGGTCGGCTGCTGGTCATGCTGCCGGCCACCGGCCCCGCCCAGGCCCGGGCGCTGGGGGAGCGCCTCGGTGCGCAGGCGCTCACCGAGGCTGTCTGGGGCGAGGCTGCGGCTGCCCTGCTGGCTAGGGCTTGAGTCGCAGGTCCCGGCCCTGCGCCTGGGCCGGCGCGGGCAGGCCGGCGATGGCCGCCAGCGTGGGGGCCAGGTCGGCCACCTCGGCGCGCTCCTTCATCTCGCCCTGGCCGACGTAGCCCGGGCCCCAGAACAGCAGGGGCACATGGGTGTCGTACCTGTAGGGGCTGCCATGGGTGCTGCCGCCCGGGCGGTAGCTGAAGATCCAGTTGGGCTTCAGCACGATCTGCAGTTGCGCGGCCCGCGTCGGGTCGAAGGACTTGCGCATGGCCTCCAGGTAGGGCGTCGTCGTGTCCTGGCTCAGCAGCTGTTCGCGCGTGAACACGGCGGCGACGCCAGGCAGCTTGAGCAGTTCCTCGCGCGCGGCGGCCTGCACGGCGGCGAAGTCCAGTCCCTTCTCGGCGGCGAGCTTGTCGTTCAGCAGCAGGCCGGACGCGGAGAAGGCGCGGGCCAGTTTCTCGACGCCGAACTTCTCGCTCAGGGCGGTATTGACGGCCAGCAGCGACGGCGGGTTGTTGAAGCGACCGGCGTCGCGGCCCTGGGTGATGGCCCATTCCGGCGTGTCGGTGAAGCCATGGTCGGCCGTCAGCGCGAGCACGTAGTTGCCGGCGCCCACTTCCTTGTCCAGGAACTGGAAGAAGGCCTGCAGGTGGCGGTCCAGGTGCAGCGTGTGGTCGTGCGAGAGCCGCGACTCGGGGCCGAAGGCATGGTTGATGTAGTCATGGCTGGACAGGCTGACCGACAACAGGTCCTGCACGCCGCGCTGGCCCAGCTTCTCATTGCGCACGGCGGCGCGGGCGAAGGCCAGCGTCAGCTCGTCGCCGAACGGCGAGGCCAGCAGGTTGCCGTAGAAGCGCGGACCCGGGGCATCCATCTTGTCGCCGATGACGGCGGGCAGGCGGTTGCCGTTGCCGGTGGCCACCTGCCACGACTGGCCGTCCGGCACCGAGCGGGCGTAGGCGGCTTCGGGCAGCAGCGGCGCCCAGGTCTTCTTGAAGAAGGCGTCGGCGGGCTTCGCGGTGTTGAAGTCCGTCACCCATTGCGGGTGCTGCTGCATGTAGTAGGTGCTGGACGCGAAGCGACCCGTCTCCGACATGTACATGTAGGCCGTGCCCTTGTGCCCGGCCGGCAGGATGGCGCCGCGGTCCTTGCCCGAGATGCCGATGACCTTGGACTGCGGCGAACGCGTGCGCAGCACGTCACCCAGGGTCTCGACCTTGAGGTTGCGCGGGCTGGTGCCGGCCAGCGGCGCGGTCGGGCTGTCGATGTACTTGTAGTCCGGGTCGCCGGTGTTGTAGACCTGCTCCCCAGTGGCCGGATTGCGCCATTCGTTGCTGATGATGCCGGTACGTTGCGGGTAGGCGCCGCTCAGCATGACGGAGTGGCCGGCCGCCGTGACGGTGTGGCCGTGACCATAGTGGGCGTCGGCGAACCAGCGGCCGTGGTCCAGGAAGCGGGCGAAACCATCGGTCGAGAGCTGGTCGCGATAGCCGGTGACCTGGCGCATGGGCAGCCCGTCGATGACGACAAGGACGAGCAGCTTGGGTGTCTGGGGCGCTGCCGTCGGCGACGGCGGCGTCGTTGAGCAAGCGGTGAGGGTGCTGGCGATGGCCAGGCCCAACAGTCGGCGGCGAGTAAACAGCATGACGTTTTTGTGACAGTGGGGGGGCGCGAGCTTACGTCGTCACAATGTCTGATTTGTAAAGCCATGACCGAAAGCGACCACTTCGATCACGTCCCGCCACGGATGGCCGGCAGGTATCCGGGCCCACTCGCGAGGCCGCAGTCGTGAGCGGCGGTCAGGCCCCGCTGCTCGAGACGGCCGGTGGCGTGGCGCGCATCACGCTGCGCCGGCCGCGCCAGGCCAACCGCCTCGCCGTCGACGACCTCGCAGTGCTGCGTGGGCTGCTCGACGCCGTCAATGCAGACGAGGCGGTGCGCGTCCTCGTGCTGGCAGGCGAGGGCCGGCATTTCTGCAGCGGCTTCGACCTGGGGGCCCTGGGTGCCATCGATGCCGGGGCGCGTTTCGGCGAGCTGGCCGATGCGCTGGAAGCCGCGCGGCCCATCACCGTGGCGCGTCTGCATGGCGGCGTCTACGGCGGCGCGGCCGACCTCGCGCTGGCCTGCGACTTTCGCCTCGGTGCGCCGGCGGTCGAGATGTTCGTGCCGGCGGCGCGCATCGGCCTGCATTTCTACGCCGGCGGCCTGCAGCGTTTCGTCAACCGCCTGGGCCTTGCGACCGCCAAGCAGGTGCTGCTGGCCGGGCGCACGCTGGATGCGCCGGCGCTGCTCGGCTGCAGCTACCTGGACCAGTTGCTGCCCGACATCCAAACGCTGGACGCTGCATTGCAGGCGCTGGCCGACGAATTGCTCGGTATGGCGCCGCTGGCGCTGCTGCCGATGAAGCAGCACCTGAACGCTATGGCGGCGGGCCGGCTCGACGCTGTTCGTCTCGCCGACGACATCGTCCGGGCCCGCGATTCGGCCGATCTCATCGAGGGCCAGGCGGCCTGGGCGGGCAAAAGACCAGCCAGTTTCAAGGGGGGTTGAAAGCCCTAGGGCGGGGCTTTCGCCACATCGTGGAAAATATGGTGCCCGCGCCTTTACCCCGGCGCCCCCTTTTTAAACACTCTTCGACAGGACCAGCGTGGCCAAAGAAACCACCAAGACCACCATCGAAGCGGATGGTCTGCGCTACCGCTCCAAAGCTCCCGGTTCGCCCTTCGCGGCGACTTCTTCCTTCGGCGCGGCGACGATGTCGTGCTTTCTCTGCGGCAAGCATCGCCCCCGTGCGATGCTCAAGTCCAAGAAACTGCTGGGCAAGTCGCAGCCCGTCTGCTCGCCGTCCTGCAAGGAGCTGGACGCGCAGATCGCCGCCAAGTAGTGGCTCCCCGAGCCAGCGTCTGCGCTGGCTGGCCCCCCTGAGGGGGTCGATTCATTGAGGGGCGTCTGCCCCTCAATGAATCGAGAGGCGCCGCCCTGGGGCGGCCCGGCGGTCGGTGCCAGGCAGGCTCCGCGCCTGCCCGCAGTGCCGGGCGGCCGTCCGCCGCCTTGCGCTGTCAGCCCTGGCGAAAGCACCGCCCGCAAACCGAGCGGTAGCGCGCGTTGCCGCCGATCTCCACCTGGGCGCCCTCGGTGACCTTGCGGTTGCTGGCGTCAACGCGCATGTTCATCGTCGCCTTGCGGCCGCAGTCGCAGATGGTCTTCATCTCGTCCATCTCGTCGGCCAGCGCCAACAGCGCCGCGGAACCGGGGAAAAGCTCGCCCTGGAAATCCGTGCGCAGGCCATAGCAGATGGCCGGCAGGTGGTGCAGATGCGCCATCTCGTGCAGGGTCTGGACCTGGCGCTTGCTCAGGAACTGTGCCTCGTCAACGAGGATGCAGGCGATGCCGGGGTCCGCAGAGATCAAGGCCTGGAAGTCCGTGTCCGCATCGAACTGCTCGACCTCCCGCTGCGGGCCCAGTCGCGACGTGACGAAGCCGCGGCCGTAGCGATCATCCAGCCGTGCCGTGAAGATGCGCACGCGGTGACCACGTTCCTCGTAGTTATGTGCCACCTGTAGCAGGGCGGTGGACTTGCCGGCATTCATCGCGGCATAACGAAAAAAAAGCTTGGCCATGGGTGTGTCGGAAGCGGGGTCGCATTGTCCTCGCAGGCCGACCCCGTGGATCGGGGCAGGGAAAGCCCGCGGTTTCGACCCTTTTGTGCGGGAACTGCGGGCTTGCGAGATGGCGCTGTCATCTTGGTCATGAGTCAATTCACCTTTCCCTGACCTGTCTGAAGAATGAGCAAAGACACCGTCACCGCGGTCCGCCAGGATGGCTTGCGCTACCAGTCGAAAGTGGGCGGATCGCCCTTTCTCGGCAGCGGCCACACCCGCTCCTGCTTCAAGTGCGGCAAGCATCGCGCGCCGGCCAGCCTGCAGTCCATCCGGCTGCTCGGCCGCAACGAGGTGGTCTGCAAGCCCAACTGCAAGACGCTGCCTTAGTCGCCGCACGGGCGCCCCGGCGGTTCGCAGCCGCTGATTGCGCTGCTCCCCGTTTCATCGCGTCATGACACCGACTGGACAGCCTGCGATCAATTGCATAGCATGATATGCAATTAATCTTGCAGGAGATGTCATGGTTGAGGATGTCGTCAGGGAGCTGGGCCATCTGAGCCTGGGCACGCGGCTCAAGCGCATCGGCGAGACCCTGCAGGCGCAGACGCAGGCCGTGCTGGCCGCACATGGCTTCGAGCAGCCGGCGGCCTGGTTCCCATTGCTGGCGGCACTCGATCGGCTGGGTGCCCTGAGCGTGGGTGAACTGAGCCAGGCCGTGGGCGTCAGCCAGCCGGTCATCACGCGCTCGCTGCGTGGGGTGGAAGAGGATGGGCTCGTCGAGTCCGCGGCCGACGAAGAGGACCGGCGCGTGCGCCGGGTCGCGTTGAGCCTCAAGGGGCGCGACCTGGTCCGGTGCGCGAAGCGCGAAGCCTGGCCCGCCATCGAGGCGACCGTGACCCAGGCCTGCGCGGGGCTGCAAGGCGATCTGCTCGCGCAGCTCGCGGCGCTCGAGGACGCGCTCAGTGATGCACCCCTGCTGCAGAGAACCCGGGCATGAGCAGCCACGACCTCGACCGGCCCGTCTGGGCCAGCCTGCAGCACCAGCCGCAGTGGGCCCTAGGCAGCGGTCTGGCGCGTCGTTTCAGGCGGGACATCAACCGCTTCGCGTCCGCGCGCGATGACGGCGACGAGAGCCTCGCCGCGCTCGCGGGCCTCGTGGAGGCGGGGGACGACATGGTCTACCTGGCCCAGGTGCCCGCCATCGCTGTGCCGCCACGCCTGCAGGTGGTGC
The DNA here is from genome assembly GCF_036404855.1 of Roseateles sp. Lineage (GTDB taxonomy): Bacteria > Pseudomonadota > Gammaproteobacteria > Burkholderiales > Burkholderiaceae_C > Pelomonas. Next base: position 17,120 of record NZ_DASWYS010000119.1, on the reverse strand, counting down.
AGGCCGCCGAGGGCGTGCAGATGATCGCGTCCCGCGCGCTGGCGGTCGACGCGGGCGACGACCTGGAAGTCCTCGGCGACGGCGATGCCGCGGACATGCTGGCACTGGCGACGCTGACCCAGCCCGGCCCGTTCCTGCCGCGCACCCACACCATGGGTCGCTTCGTCGGCGTGCGCATCGATGGCCGCCTGGCGGCGATGGCCGGCGAGCGCATGCGTTTCCCGGGCCATGTCGAGGTCAGCGCCGTCTGCACCCATCCGAACTTCCGCGGGCGTGGCCTGGCACGAAGGCTCTCGGCCGCCGTGACGGCCGAGATCCAGCGCCGCGGCGAACAGGCTTTCTTGCACGCCTGGACGACCAACACCGCGGCGATCGCGCTCTACGAAAGCCTGGGCTTCGTCACGCGCGCCACGGTGAATATCGCCGTCCTCAAACGCCGGCCAACTTGACCCCGTTGCTCCAGCCGCCCCCCAGCGCGCGGATCAGGCCCACCGTGGCCTGGTACTGCGCCGAGCGCACCTGCAGCGCCGAACGCCGGTTGGCCAGCTCGCTGCGGCGTGCGTCCAGCAGCTCCAGCTGGCTGACAAGGCCGTTGCGGTAGCGCGTGTCCGACAGTTTCAGCGCCTGGCCGGCCGCGCTGACGGCGCGGGCGCTCGCCTGCTCCTGGGCTTGCAGCAGCGACAGTGCGCCGAGCTGGTCCTCCACATCCTTCAGCGCCAGCAGGAACTGCTCGCGGAAGGCGATGGCCGAGCCGTCCACCTGTGCCTTCGCGGCGTTGACGCCGGCCTCGCGGCGCCCGCCGTCGAAGATTGGCAGTGCGCCCAGCAAGCCCACGCCCCAGGTGCCGGCACCACTTTTAAGCAGGTTGGACAGTTCGCTGGAGATGCCGCCGCCCTGCGCCGTCAACGACAGGTTGGGCCACCAGGCTGCCTGCGCGATGCCCACGCGGGCCTGCGCAGCCTGCAGCTGGCTGTGCGCGGCTGCCAGGTCGGGGCGGCGCTGCAGCAGCTCAGACGGCAGGCCCGCCGGCACGGCGGGTAGCGCCGTCGTCCAGGCGGTGGGCACGAGGCTGAAGTTCGAGGCCGGTTCACCGACCAGCACGGCCAAAGCCGTCTCCAGCTCGACGCGGCGACGGTCCAGCGCGAGCGCCTCAGCCTCGTTGGCGGCCAGCTCGGCGCGCACGCGCGCCAGGTCCAGGTCGGCGACGTCGCCTGCACGCGCGCGCTTCTCGGTCAGCGAGAGGGTCTCGCCATAGGCGGCCACGGTGTCGCGGACCAGGCCGCGCTCGGCGTCCAGCGCGCGCAGCGCCAGGTAGCCGCGCGCCACGTTGGCCTGCACCAGCAGGCGTGCGTCGGCGAGCAACTGCTCGCGGGACTGCACGTCCAGCGCCGCGGCATCGCGCTCGTGCAGCAGGCGACCGCCCAGGTCCAGCTCGTAGGCCAGATTCAGGCCGGCGCTGTATTGCGTCGCAGGTTGTGGCATCGGCTGGCCCGGCGTGGAGGCGCGGCCGGCACCGACGGACACGCCCACCTGTGGCAGCCGGCCGGCCTGCGCGGAACCCAGCGCCGCGCGCGCCTGGGCCAGCCGGCTGGCGGCTGCCTGCACGTTGGTGTTGGCCGTCATCGCGCGGGCGACCAGGTCTTCCAGCACCGGATCGGCGAAGGGCTGCCACCAGCTCGCGGTCAGCGCGGCTGCGCCGTTCGCGGCCTGTGACTTGTAGGCAGCGGGTGCCTGCGGCAGTTGCGACGGGTCGATGCTGCCGACCGAAGCGCAGCCGGCCAGCAGCAGCGCGGCGAAGAGCGAAGTCAGTTGAAGTTTCATGATTACTTTCCTCGTTGCGGCATGGCGTCGATGACGGGCTGCGCGTGGGATTCGGGGGCGACCGGGGAGGCCACCTGGCCACCGTGATGCCGCAGTGCGGCATTGCCGGTCAGGCGGCGCACGATGACGTAGAACAGCGGCGTCAGGAAAAGGCCGAACAGCGTCACGCCGATCATTCCGGCGAACACGGCCACGCCCATGGCCTGGCGCATCTCGGCGCCGGCGCCGGTGCTGAGCACCAGGGGCAGCACGCCCATGACGAAGGCCATCGACGTCATCAGGATGGGGCGCAGCCGCAGCCGGGCCGCTTCCAGTGCCGCTTGCATCGGCGTGCGGCCGGCGAACTCCAGCTCGCGGGCGAACTCGACGATCAGGATGGCGTTCTTCGCGGAGAGGCCGACGAGCACGATGAGGCCGATCTGCGTGAACACGTTGTTGTCGCCGTGGGTGAGCCACACGCCGGTCATCGCGGCGAGCAGGCCCATGGGCACGATGAGCAGGATGGCAATGGGCAGCGTCAGGCTCTCGTACTGCGCGGCCAGCACCAGGAACACCAGCAGGATGGCCAGCGGGAACACCCAGGCGGCCGAGTTGCCGGCGATCTTTTCCTGGTAGGTCAGGTCGGTCCACTCGTAGCCGATGCCGGGCGGCAGCGTCTCGGCGGCGATGCGCTCGACGGCGGCCTGCGCCTGGCCCGACGAGAAGCCGGGTGCGGCGCCGCCATTGATGTCGGCGGCCAGGAAGCCGTTGTAGCGCAGCGCGCGCTCGGGACCGAAGCTGGGCGTGACCTTCATCAGCGCGGACAGCGGCACCATGTCGCCGGTGGACGAGCGCACCTTCAGCGCACCAATGTCTTCGGCACGGGCGCGGTAGGCGGCATCCGCCTGAACGCGGACCGAGTAGGTGCGGCCGAAGGCGTTGAAGTCGTTCACGTACAGGCTGCCCAGGTAGATCTGCATCGTGTCGAACACGTCCGTCACGGCCACGCCGAGCTGGCGTGCCTTCGTGCGGTCGAGGTCGGCAAACAGCTGCGGAACGTTGACCTGGAAGCTGGAGAACAGGCCGGCGAGCTCCGGCGCCTGGGATGCCTTGGCCATGAAGGCCTTGACCGCGGCGTCCATCGCTTCGTAGCCCACGCCGCCGCGGTCCTCCAGCTGCAGCTTGAAGCCACCGGTGGTGCCCAGGCCCTGCACGGGCGGCGGCGGGAACATGACGATGAAGGCGTCCTCGATCTGGCCGTACTGCGCGTTCAGCGCGCCGGCGATGGCGCCGGCCGACAGGTCCTTGGTTTTGCGCTCCTCAAAGGGCTTCAGCGTCGCGAACACGATGCCCGAGCTGGCGCTATTCGTGAAGCCGTTGATGGACAGCCCGGGGAAGGCCACCGCATGCTCCACGCCCGGCGTCTTCAGCGTGATCTCCGTCATGCGGCGGATGACGTCTTCCGTGCGGTCCAGCGTGGCGCCATCGGGCAGCTGCGCGAAGCCGATCAGGTACTGCTTGTCCTGTCCCGGCACGAAGCCGCCGGGCACGGCCTTGAACAGGCCGGCCGTGGCCGCGACCAGGGCCAGGTAGACGATCATCATCAGCGCCTTGCGCGACATCAGCGTCTTCACGCCGCTGCCGTACTTGGTGGAGCCGCTCGCGAACAGCTTGTTGAAGCGCGCGAAGAAGCCGCCCAGCACGCGGTCCATGCCGCGCGTCAGCGCGTCCTTGGGCGCGTGGTGGTCCTTCAGCAACATCGCGGCCAGGGCGGGCGACAGGGTCAGCGAATTGATCGCGGAGATCACCGTCGAGATCGCGATGGTCAGCGCGAACTGCTTGTAGAACTGGCCCGTCAGGCCCGTGATGAAGGCCAGCGGCACGAACACCGAGATCAGCGTCAGCGCGATCGCGATGATGGGGCCCGACACCTCGCGCATCGCACGGTAGGTCGCGTCGCGCGGACTCAAGCCCGACGCGATGTTGCGCTCCACGTTCTCGACGACGACGATGGCGTCGTCCACGACGATACCGATGGCCAGGACCAGGCCGAACAGGCTCAGCGCATTGATCGAGAAGCCAAAGCCGTGCATCACCGCGAACGTGCCGACGATGGACACCGGCACGGCCAGCAGCGGGATGATGGACGCGCGCCAGGTCTGCAGGACCAGGATGACGACCAGCACGACCAGCGCGACGGCCTCAAGTAGCGTGTGGATGACCGACTCGATGGAGGCGCGCACGAACTGCGTCGGGTCGTAGACGATGGTGTAGTCCACGCCTTCGGGCATCGCGGCCTTCAGCTCGGCCATCGTGGCGCGCACGTTGGCGGAGATGTCCAGCGCATTGCCGCCGGGGGCCTGGAAGATCGGCACGGCGACGGCGGATTTGTTGTCCAGCAGCGAGCGCAGCGCGTACTCGCTGGCGCCCAGCTCGATGCGACCCAGGTCGCGCAGCCGCGTGACGGCACCCGAAGCCGATCCCACACCGGTCTTCACGATGATCTCCCCGAACTCCTCGACCGACTTCAGCCGGCCCTGCGCATTGACGGACAGCTGCAGGTCGATGCCTTGCAGGCCCGGCGACGCGCCGACGACGCCGGCCGCGGCCTGCACGTTCTGGCCCCGGATCGCCGCCACCACGTCGCTGGCGGATAGGCCGTGCTCGGCGACCTTTTGCGGGTCCAGCCAGATGCGCATGGAGTAGTCGCCCGACCCGAACAGCTGCACCTGGCCCACGCCCGGAATGCGCGCGAGGCGGTCCTTGACGTTGAGCAGCGCGTAGTTGCGCAGGTAGGTCATGTCGTAGCGCTCGTTGGGCGAGGTCAGGTGCACGACCATCGTCAGGTCGGGACTGCTCTTGACGGTCGTCACGCCCAGGCGCTTGACCTCCTCGGGCAGACGGGCCTCGGCCTGCGCGACGCGGTTCTGCACCTGCTGCTGCGCCTTGTCGGGGTCCGTGCCGAGCTTGAAGCTCACGGTCAGCGTCATCAGCCCGTCCGTCGTTGCCTGGCTGCTCATGTAGAGCATGTCCTCGACGCCGTTGATGGCCTCCTCCAGCGGCGTTGCCACCGTCTCGGCGATGACCTTGGGGTTGGCGCCGGGGTACTGGGCGCGCACGACGACCGAGGGCGGCACGACGTCGGGATATTCCGAGATCGGCAGCGCGCGGATCGACAGCAGGCCGCCGATGAAGATCAGCAGCGACAGCACGCCCGCGAAGATCGGGCGGTCGATGAAGAATTTGGAGAGATTCATGGGTGCTCCTGCGCGAGCGCTGCGGTTTCAGGCGACAGCACGCCCCCCGCAGGCCGGCTGGACCGGCCCGCAGACAGCGCTCGCGGGTGGGGGTTTGGGCTTTTCTTAGATCAGGAGGTCTTGGCCACGCCTTGCTGCGCGGCCAGTTCGGGTTTCGCGTCCATCGCGACATCCTTGGGCGCAAGCACCGAGCCCGGCCTCACGCGCTGCACGCCGCCGACGACGATGCGCTCGCCACCCTTCAGGCCGCTGGTCACGACGCGCAGGCCGTTCACGCTGGCGCCCAGGGTCACCGGCCGCCACTCGGCTTGGTTGCCCTGTCCGACGACGATGACGAAGCGCTTGTCCTGGTCGGTGCCGACGGCACGCTCGTTGACCAGCAGCGCGGCCTCGTCCTTGGCCTGCCCCATGCGCAACTTGGCGAACTGTCCCGGGATCAGGCGGCCGTCCTTGTTGTCGAACACGGCGCGCACGCGCAGCGTCCCGCTCTTGGCGTCCACCTGGTTGTCGACCAGTTGCAGCCGGCCGATCTGCGAGTCGCCGCCGCTGAGCATCTCCACGGGGATGCGCTCCATGCCGCGTCGGTTGGTCCCGCCGTCAGGGAGCGTGGCGAGCGCGCCGCTGACGATCTTCTCGTCGGCGTCGAAGCTGGCATAGATCGGGCTGACGGACACCAGCGTCGTCAGCACCGGTGCGCCGGCGCCGGCGGCGACCAGGTTGCCGGACGTCACCTCGATCTTGCCGACGCGGCCGGCCACCGGCGCGCGCACCTGCGTGTAGCCGAGGTTGAGCTGGGCCGTCTGCAGCGCGGCCTGCGCGGCACGCAGGTTGGCAGCGGCCTCGCGGGCCGCGTTGTCGCGCTCGTCGAAGTCGCGACGTGCGACGGCGCGCTCCTCCAGCAGCGCCTTGGAGCGGGCCAGCTCGCTCTGCGTGTAGCTGACGCGGGCCTGGGCGGCGGCCACCTGCGCCTCGACGCGGGCGACCTCGGCCTGGTAGGGCGCGGGGTCGATGCTGACCAGCAGGTCGCCGGCCTTCACGAGGCTGCCCTCGCGGAAGTGCACGGCCTGCACGGCGCCCGACACCCGGGCGCGCACGTCCACGCGGTCCACGGCTTCGAGCCGGCCGGAGAACTCGTTCCAGGCGGAGACCGGCTGGCTGAGCACTTCGGCGACGGACACCGGCGTGGCCGGCGGGGCGGCGGGGACGGCGTTGGCGCGTGCCGGCTGGCCGAACTGGCCAAGGCCCACGGTGCCGAGTGCGACGAGGGCGATGGCGCCGGCGATGAAGCCGAGGCGGCGGTTGAAGCGGGGGGTGGCCTTCATTTGTATTTCTCTCCGAGGGTCAAGCAGGATTCGATAGCGCCTGGCCGGTGGCCTGGCTGAGGAAGTCGTGGATGGGCGCCAGCACGTGCTCGGCGGCGATGGACGGCACGGTCAGGTCGTGCGCGCTGCCGCCGTGCTCACGCAGTGCGCTGGCATAGCGCAGCGCTTCGTCGTTCAGCGGATGGCCTGCCACGCTCAGCACCAGGGCCGGCGCCAGGCCGGCCAGGCGAGTGGCGTTCAGCGGCGTGGCGTAGGGGTGGTCCGCACGGGTGCAGTCACCCAGGTAGGCCTGCCAGCCCTTGGCATAGATGCACTGGCTGTCGCCGCATTCGCCCTCGCGCATGGAGGCGCTTCCCAGCTGCGGGTCCAGCATGGGCGAGATCAACAGCTGGCCGGCCAGCGTCGGCGCGCGCTGGTCGCGGGCCATCAGCGCCAGCGCGGCCGCGATGTTGCCGCCGGCCTCCTCGCCGGCGACGAACAGCGCCGTCTGCGCGCTGCCGGTGAGCTTGGAGGGCTTGGCCGCGAGGGCCTGCAGGGCGTCGAACGCGGCGACCAGACTGGCCGGGAACGGGTGCTCGGGCGCCAGCGGGTAGTCGAGCCCGACGACGTCGGCGCCCGCCTCGGCCAGCAGTTCGCAGCGCGCATGGGCAGCCGCGCAGGAGCCTTCGGTGAAGGTGCCGGGGTGCAGGTAGAGCAGCAGCGCGCGGCCACCGCTGTCCAGCGGGCGGCGCGCGGCGAACACGCAGGCGTTCAGCCCCGGTGCGGGGCCGAGGCGCAAAGTCGATGAGGCCATCTTGTCCATGGTCCGAAAGATAGAGGTTGGTTGCCCGCCGATAAACGGCCCTAAAGACGACTCACTTTTCTTCCGCATGGAACAATCGAAATTCCCGCATCGCCCGTAGGGGCGCGTCCCAACCCACGCTGATGCCGATGGACCGACTCCAAGCCATGCAAGCCTATGTCCGGGTCGTCGAGGCCGGCACCTTCACGAAGGCGGCCGACTCGCTGGACCTGCCCAAGGCCACGGTCACCCGTCTGATTCAGACGCTGGAAAGCCACCTGCGCACCAAGCTGCTGAACCGCACGACGCGCCGTGTGACCGTCACGCCCGACGGTGCCGCGTACTACGAGCGCGCGATGCGGTTGCTCTCCGATCTGGAGGAGCTGGAAGGCAGCATGAACCAGGCGCGCATGACGCCGCGCGGCCGCATCCGCATTGACGTGCCGGGCGTCGTGGGCCGCGAGATGATCATTCCGCACCTGCCGGACTTCTATGCGAAGTACCCGGACATCCAGATCGAGATGGGCGTCAGCGACCGGCCGGTGGACCTGATCGGCGACAACGTGGATTGCGTGATCCGCGGCGGCGAGTTGACCGACCAGAGTCTGGTCGCGCGGCGCATCGGCGAGTTCCGATTCATCACCTGCGCGACGCCTGAGTACCTGCGCCGCCACGGCACGCCCGCGCACCCGCGCGAACTGGGCGAGGCACCGCATCGCATGGTGGGCTACTTCTCCGCACGCACCGGCAAGGTGGTGGGCGACACCTTCCGTCGGGGTGACGAGGTGGTGGAGGTGGTCGGCAACCACGTCGTCGCCGTCAACGATGCGAACGCCTACCTGAATGCCGGCATGGCCCATCTGGGCGCCGTGCAGGTGACCTGCTTCATGGCTGGGCCGCTGCTGAAGCGCGGCGAGCTGGTGCGCATCCTGGAGGACTGGGATACCGACCCGGTGCCCGTCTACGTCGTCTACCCGCCCAACCGCCACCTCAGCAGCAAGCTGCGTGTGTTCGTCGACTGGGTCGTTGAGTTGATCGGCCGCGAGGCGCTGGGCGGCGTGAAGATGCGCTGTACGGCCTGAGCGGGGCTCAGGCCTCGTCGTTGCCGGCGGAGACGATGACGGTCTGGCCGAAGTCTTCGGCCGCGGGCGCCGGCGCGTTGATCGCCAGCACCATGCCGGCCGCCAGCGCCGTGACGGCCGTCGCGGCGGTGATCAGCGAGAACAGGGATCGGGTGTTGTTGTTCATGGTGACTCTCCTGGTCGGTGCCCGGTGGTGAGGGTGTGCCGACAGGTTGTCACTGTAGGAATTGCGTCGCCCGAGAAAAAGCCGTTCCCATAGAACGGCGAGTTGCTGCTGGCGGAACAATCCCGCCCGCTTGACCTCGACTCAGGCCTTGCGCGGGGCGCCCCGGCCGCGCTCTTCCAGCCAGGCCTTGGCCGTCGAAAAGTGGCCGCAGCCGATGAAGGGACGAGGTGGCTTCAGCGCGGACAGCGGCGACGGGTGGTTGGCCTTCAGCAGCAGGTGTTCCTGGCCAGACGCCTCGATCAGGGGCGCTTTGGCCTGGGCGTAGTTGCCCCAGAGCATGAAGACCTTGGGCGCTGGGTCCTCGGCCGCGGCCTTGATGAGGGCGTCCGTCAGCGCTTCCCAGCCCTGGTTGGCGTGGCTGGCGGGCTTGCCGTCCTCCACGGTCAGCACGGCGTTCAGCAGCAGCGTGCCGCCCTCGGCCCAGCGCACGAGGCTTCCGTCGGGGGGAAAGGGCTTGCCCAGGTCGCGCTGGATCTCCTTGAAGATGTTGCGCAGGCTGGGCGGCAGCGGCACGCCGGGCGGCACGCTGAAGCTCAGGCCCTCCGCCTGGCCGGGGCCGTGGTAGGGATCCTGACCCAGGATGACGACGCGCGTGCTGGCCAGGGGCGTGAGCGTCAGCGCGCGCAGCGGCTCGGGCGGGTAGATGGTGGCGTCGGCGGCGACACGCTGTCCGAGGAAGGCCTGCAGCCGCTGGCCGGCGGGCGACGCGGCCCAGGCTTCGACGACGGGCCGCCAATCGGTGTCGGGCAATGGCAGCGGCAGCTTCATCCGAACAAGTGTGCCAGCGCCTGGCCGGGGTCCGGCGCGCGCATGAAGGCCTCGCCGACGAGGAAGGCGTTGACGTTGGCATCGCGCATGCGTTTCACATCCGCCTTGCCGAGGATGCCGGACTCCGTCACCAGCAGGCGGTCGACCGGCACGCGGGGCAGCAGGCCGAGCGTCGTGTCCAGCGTGACCTCGAAGGTGCGCAAGTTGCGGTTGTTGATGCCGACCAGCGGCGTTTTCAGCCGCAGCGCGCGATCCAGTTCCTCGCCGTCATGGACCTCGACGAGCACGTCCAGGCCCAGGGCGTGGGCGGCGGCCTCAAGATCGGCCATCTGCGAGTCGGCCAGACAGGCAGCGATCAGCAGGATGCAGTCGGCCCCCATCGCGCCCGCCTCCATGACCTGGTACTCGTCCACCATGAAGTCCTTGCGCAGCACCGGCAGCTCGCAGGCGGCGCGGGCGGCCTGCAGGTAGGCCACCGAGCCCTGGAAGAAGTGCTCGTCGGTCAGCACGCTCAAGCATGCCGCACCGTGGCGGGCATAGCTCTCGGCAATGGCGGCGGGGCGGAAGTCCTCGCGCAGCACGCCCTTGCTGGGGCTGGCCTTCTTGACCTCAGCGATGACACCCGCGTGACCCGCCCCGATCTTGGCCCGCAGCGCGTGCTCGAAGCCCCGCTGTTCGCCCTTGCGGGCCTCGGCCTCTTCGCGTTGGGACGCCAGTGATCGCTTGGCTTTGGCGGCGGCGATCTCTTCCCATTTGACCTCGACGATGCGATTCAGGATGTCGGCCATCAGCTCTTCCCCAGGCCTTGCGTCTCCTTGACGAAGGCATCGAGCTTGGCACGCGCGGCGCCACTGTCCAGCGCCTGGCGGGCACGGGCAATGCCATCGGGCAGCGTGGCCGCCACATTGGCTGCGTACAGCGTCGCGCCGGCGTTCAGCAGCACGATGTCGCGCGCCGGTCCGGGCTGGCCGTCCAGCACGCCGATCAGCATCTGGCGCGACTGCTCGGGGCCTTCCACCTTCAGACTGCGGTTGCTGGCCATCGCGAAGCCGAAGTCCTCGGGATGGATTTCGTACTCGCGCACGGCGCCATCCTTGAGTTCTCCCACCAGCGTCGTCGCGCCCAGCGAGATCTCGTCCATGCCGTCCTTGCCATAGACGACCAGGGCGTGCTCGGCGCCCAGGCGCTGCAGCACCCGCACCTGGATGCCGACGAGGTCGGGGTGGAAGACGCCCATGAGGATGTTGGGCGCACCGGCCGGGTTGGTCAGCGGGCCCAGGATGTTGAAAATGGTGCGCACGCCGAGTTCGCGGCGCACCGGGGCGATGTTCTTCATCGCCGGGTGGTGGTTTGGCGCGAACATGAAGCCGATGCCGCACTCGGCCACCGAGGCGGCCACCTGGCGCGGCGTCAGCTGGATGTTGGCGCCGAGGGCCTCCAGCACGTCGGCGCTGCCGGTCTTGCTGCTGACGCTGCGGTTGCCATGCTTGGCCACCTGGGCGCCGGCCGCGGCGGCGACGAACATCGAGCAGGTCGTGATATTGAAGCTGTGCGCACCGTCGCCGCCCGTGCCGACGACGTCGACGAGGTGGGGCAGGGGGCCGAGCGGCACCTTGTTGCTCAGTTCGCGCATGACCTGCGCCGCGGCGGTGATCTCGCCGATGGTTTCCTTCTTCACGCGCAGGCCGGTGATGAGGGCCGCGGCGATGACGGGCGACATCTCGCCGGCCATGATGCGGCGCATCAGCGTCAGCATCTCGTCGTGGAAGATCTCGCGGTGCTCGATGACGCGAGTCAGGGCTTCGTTGTCGGTGATCGGCATGGCTCAGCTCTTGAAGAAGTCGGCGGCGGAGGCGATGGCATGTTCGATGCCGGCGGCATCGACATCCAGATGGGTCACGAAGCGCAGGCCGATGAGGCCGGTGGCCAGCACGCCGCGCGCCTTCAGGTGCTCCAGCAGTGCCGGGCCGCGACCATCGCTGACCTGGACGAAGACGATATTGGTTTGCGGTGGCGTGACGGTGACACCGGGCAGGGCGGCCAGCCCCTCGGCCAGGCGCCTGGCCAGCGCGTGGTCGTCGGCCAGTCGCGCGACGTGATGGGTCAGCGCATGGTCGGCCGCGGCGGCCAGCAGGCCGACCTGGCGCAGTCCGCCGCCTACCATCTTGCGGATGCGGTGGGCGCGATGGATGAGTTCGCGTGAGCCCACCAGCATGGAGCCTACGGGGGCGCCCAGGCCCTTGCTGAAGCAGATGGAGACCGAGTCGAAATGGCGCGCCAGCTCGGTCACCGTGCGGCCGGAGGCGACCGCGGCATTGAACAGGCGGGCGCCGTCCAGATGGGTGTAAAGGCCGCGTGAATGGGCCAGCTCGCAGGCCGCGGCCACGTAGCTGGCCGGCAGCACGTTGCCGCTCCAGGTGTTCTCGAGCGCCAGCAGTCGCGTGCGTGCGAAGTGCGGGTCGTCGGGCTTGATGGCGGCGGCGATGTCTTCCAGCCGGATCGACCCGTCCGGCTGGTTGGGCAGTGGCTGGGGCTGGATGCTGCCCAGCACGGCCGCGCCGCCGCCCTCGTAGCGGTAGGTGTGGGCGAGCTGACCGACGAGGTACTCGTCGCCGCGGCCGCAATGGGACATCAGGCCGCAGAGGTTGCTCTGCGTGCCGCTGCTCATGAAGAGGGCCGCCTCCTTGCCGAGCAAGGCGGCCACGCGCTCCTGCAGCGCGTTGACGGTGGGGTCGTCCCCACAGACGGCGTCGCCGACCTTGGCGGCCTTGATGGCCTCCAGCATGGCGGGCGTCGGTTTGGTGACCGTGTCGCTGCGCAAGTCGACGACGGCATCGCCGCCGTGCCCCGAGCCGGGTGCGTAGTCGCTCATGCCTTCAGCTCCAGAAAGTTGCGCAGCATCGCGTGGCCATGTTCGCTGAGGATGGACTCGGGGTGGAACTGCACCCCCTCCATCGGCGTGGCCGTGCCCGCCAGTTCTCGGTGGCGCACGCCCATGATCTCGCCGTCGTCGCTGCGCGAGGTGATCTCCAGCACCGCCGGGCCGCTGGCCTCCTCGATGACGAGGGAGTGGTAGCGGATCACCGAGAAGTCCTTGGGCAGGCCGGTGTAGACGCCGCGCTGGTCGGTCGTGATGGTGCTGGCCTTGCCATGCATCTGGTGCCGGGCGCGGATGATCTTGCCGCCCAGGGCCTGGCCCATGGACTGGTGGCCCAGGCACACGCCGAGCAGCGGCTTCTTGCCCATGAAGTGCTGGATGGCCTCCACGCAGACGCCGGCCTCGTTGGGCGTGCAGGGGCCGGGCGAGAAGACGATGTGGTCGGGGTTCAGCGCGGCCATCTCGGCCACGGTGATCTCGTCGTTGCGCGCCACCTTCACGTCGGCGCCCAGTTCACCGAAGTACTGGACGATGTTGAACGTGAAGCTGTCGTAGTTGTCGATCATCAGCAGCATTTAGAAGCCCTCCTCGACGAGTTCAGCCGCACGGAGCAGGGCGCGCGCCTTGGCCTCTGTTTCCTGCCATTCCAGCTCGGGCACGGAGTCGGCGACAACGCCTGCCGCCGCCTGCACGTACAGCGTGCCGTTCTTGATGATGCCGGTGCGGATGGCAATGGCCAGATCCATGTCGCCGGCAAAGCTGAGGTAGCCGCAGGCGCCGCCGTAGATGCCGCGCTGCACGGGCTCCAGCTCGTCGATCAGCTCCATCGCCCTGACCTTGGGCGCGCCGGTCAGCGTGCCGGCGGGGAAGGTGGCCTTGAGCACGTCCAGCTGGCCGACCTCGGGGCGCAGCACGCCCTCGACGTTGGAGACGATGTGCATGACGTGCGAGTAGCGCTCGACGACGAAGGCCTGCGTGACCTTGACGCTTCCCACGCGGGCGATGCGGCCGATGTCGTTGCGGGCCAGGTCGATCAGCATCAGATGCTCGGCGCGCTCCTTGGGGTCCGCCTGCAGTTCGGCTTCCAGCGCCAGGTCGCGCTCGGGTGTCGCGCCGCGCGGACGGGTGCCCGCCAGTGGCCGGATCGTGACCTTGCGCGAACCGTCGCCCGAATGCTCCTCGCGCACCAGGATCTCAGGGCTGGCGCCGACGATCTGGAAGTCGCCCAGGTCGTAGAAGTACATGTAGGGGCTGGGGTTCAGCGCCCTGAGGGCCCGGTACAGCGCGATGGGCTCGGCCTTGTAGGGCTTCGAGATGCGCTGACCCACCTGCACCTGCATCAGGTCACCGGCGGCGATGTAGTCCTTGGCCTTGGCGACGGCTTGCAGGTAGTCGGCCTTGGTGAAGCCGCGCGTCACCGGGTGGGACTCGCTGCGCGGCACACGCGGCACGCTGACGGAGTAGGTCAGCTTGTCGCGCAGCTGCGAGAGCCTTTTCTTGGCGCGGAAATAGGCCTCGGGTTGGCGCGGGTCGGCCCAGACGATGAGGTAGAGGCGGCCGGAGAGGTTGTCGATGACGGCGACTTCCTCGGACAGCAGCAGCACGATGTCAGGCGTGCCGAGCGACTCGCCCTTGTGCTCGCGGTCCAGGCGCTTCTCGATGGCGCGCACGGCTTCGTAGCCGAAGTAGCCGGCCAGTCCGCCGCAAAAGCGCGGCAGGCCGGCGGGGATCCTGGGCTTGATGCGCTCCTGGTAGGCGGCGATGAAGTCCAGCGGGTTGCCTTCGTACGTCTCGACGACGGCGCCCTCGGTCAGCACCTCGCAATGCTGGCCCGTCGCGCGGATCAGCGTGCGCGCCGGCAGGCCGATGAAGGAATAGCGTCCGAAGCGCTCGCCGCCGACGACGGACTCCAGCAGGAAGCTGTTGCGGCCCTGGCCGGAACCGGCGCAGAGCTTGAGGTAGAGGGACAGCGGGGTTTCGAGATCCGCAAAGGCCTCGCTGATGAGCGGGATGCGGTTGTAGCCCTCGGAAGCGAGGCTCTGGAATTCGAGTTCGGTGATCACGTCTCAAACCTTGAAAAGACAGTTTTCAGGGCTTGGCGTGCAGCCCGGTGGAACACGGGCAACGCGGAAGGAAGCGCGTCAGGGCGCGCCAAGCGGCATCAGGCTAGGGCTGACCAGCGACGCCAGGGCCAGGCTCCCCGGTCGCTCGACCCCGTGATGTGCTTGCGCGTGATGAACATGATCGGGTCAGTGTATCAGCCGGGTTTTCGCCATCTCGGGCCATACTTCGCCTCGCGAAGAGGCCGCTATCGCGGCACGAAAACGGAGCGAGACATGCGCGCATTCATCGTCGCGGCACTGCTGGCCGCAGCCGGGCTGTGTGGCGGGACGGCCCGGGCCCAGGCGGTCGAGGTGGCCAATGTGAAGTACGAGCCAACGATCGATCTGGCTGGCCAGAAGCTGCAGCTCAATGGTGCGGGCATCCGCTACAAGTTCGTCGTCAAGGTCTACACGGCGGGGCTGTACCTGACGCACAAGGCCAGCACGACGCCAGAGGTGCTGGCCACGGCCGGCCCCAAGCGCATCCACATCCAGATGCTGCGCGACATCGATGGCAACGAGCTGGGCAAGCTGTTCACCAAGGGCATCGAGGCCAACGTGACGCGCGAGGAGTTCTCCAAGAGCATCAACGGCGTGCTCAAGCTCAGCGAGGTCTTCGCCAGCCGCAAGCAGCTCAACAGTGGCGAGAACTTCTCGGTGGATTACGTACCGGGCGTCGGCTCCACCGTGCTGCTCAACGGCAAGCCCATCGGCGACACCATCAAGGAGCCCGAGTTCTTCAGCGCCCTGCTGCGCATCTGGCTGGGCGACAAGCCCGCCGACGACGGGCTGAAGGATTCGCTGCTCGGCGTCAAGCGCGAGCGCCGGCGCTGACGCGGCGCCCCGCCGGCGACCTCACTGAGGGGCCGGCGACGGCCCCGGGCGGTGCACGCTGGTCAGCAGCCCGAGCAGTTCCATCAACGTGGCGGCCTGCTCCGGGCTGAGCACGGCCAGCAGGCCTTCGCTCGCTCGGCCACTGGCCTTTTCGGCCCGCGACAGCAGCAGGCGCCCCGACCGGGTCAGGGCCAGCAGGCTGCGCCGCTTGTCGGAAGGATCGTCGGCCACGCTCACCAGGTCGCGCTCGCGAAGCAGGCGCACGACCAGCGACATCGTGGCGCGGTCCAGCGCGATCACGCGGCCGAGCTCGTTCTGGCTGATCGGTGCGCGATGGCGCAGGGCGAACAGCGTGGCGTACTGCGCAGGGGTCAGGTCCAGGTCCGCGCAGGCCTCGGCAAAGGCCGCGCTGGCGACTTGATGCGCGCGCCGGATCAGGAAGTCCGGACTGTCGTAGAGCCTGTCCAAGGCGTCATTCGTGGGCATGTGACGGTGCGGAGCTCGTGCGGGTGGGCGCCGGGTGTGCAGGAAATGATAGCGAGAGTGTGTCGGGGCGCGCCTGCGTGACACCCAGGTCGGGGATGCCGGATGCTTAAACCATACGGACAATGTGGTTATGAGGAAGGCTGCGCTGATTGTCGAGGCCGATGAGTTGCGCATGCGGACTCTCGCCAGCTTGTTGAACGAGGCTGGCTATCGCGCTGAATGTTGTGTTGATGCCGAGGCAGCCATTGCATGGCTGGAGGTGGGCGAGGCCGCTGCATGGCTGGCCATCGACCTGGACCACGGCGCCGACACGCTCAGGTTGCTGAGATCCTTCCACTGCACCCACGATCTGCCGCCGCTGCTGGCGATGACGCGGGGCATCGATGCGGTGCGCACCGCCGAGGCGCTGGCCGATGGCGTTGCGCTGGTCCTGGACTGGGCTGCGCCGGCGGACGTGCTGCGTCAGGCCTTGCAGGCCCTGCCGCCGGCTGGCGTCAAAGGCCCGAGCGGGTCGGAGGTGTTCGGTCTTCATCTCGGCGCCGCCGGGCTGGAGGCGCGAATCGGTTTGGCCCAGGTCATCGAGCAGCAGGGCCGAAGGCTGCTGCAGGAGGCCGTGCACGGCTGGCTGGCGGGCCGAACCAAGGACGCCGCCGCCGCCGCGACGCGGCTTGAACAGGTGGCGCGCCGGCTGGGGGCCCATGGCCTGGTCAGCGCCTGCCGGCAACTTGCGGGTGAGGGCGGTACCGGCCTGCTGCTGCAGCAGCGTGCGATGCGTGTCAGGCAGGAGCTCGATGGCCTGGTGTGCGGCCTGGGCCGGGCGGCACTCGATGCGCCGCGCTGGGTGCGCGAAGGCGAACTCGACGGCCTGCCGAGCCGACCTTCTTAGGTCTTTCGGGTGTGACTTATTTGTTCGAGATCAAACATATTTGAAATATCGTTTGATATCGATCATGATTCGGATTGGCCACGTCAACGTGGACGAAGGCCTTTCCAAGGGAGTCGTGCCAGATGCGAGACAACCAACCCGTGACGCGGCAGGAGCACAAGGTGCCAGAGGGCGCGACGCTGATGTCGACGACCGACCTGGACAGTCGGATCGTCTATGCCAACGGCGTCTTCACCGAGGTCAGCGGTTTCTCGCACGAGGAGTTGGTGGGGGAACCCCACAACCTGGTGCGCCACCCCGACATGCCGCGCGCCGCGTTTGCCGACATGTGGGCCACGCTCAAGCGGGGCCAGTCGTGGTCGGCGCTGGTCAAGAACCGGCGCAAGGACGGCGCCTTCTACTGGGTGCGCGCCAACGCCACGATGGTGCGGCGGGGCGGTCGCCCCTGTGGCTACATGTCGGTGCGCACGCCGGTGGGGCCCGAAGAGGTCGCACAGGCCGAGCATCTGTACCAGCGCTTTCGCGATGGGCTGATGCGAGGCTGGACCTTCCGCCAGGGCCTGCTGGTTCGATCGGACTGGCTCAAGCCGCTGAGCGCCTGGCGCCTGATGTCGCTGCAGGGGCGGCTGCTGTTCGCGGGTGTGCTCGCGGCGACGCTGGCACTGCTGCCGGTGCAGTTCGCAGGCCCCACGCCGCTG
>NZ_DASWYS010000118.1:0-9084 GCF_036404855.1 Roseateles sp. | reverse complement strand
CGTGACGAGTCCGTCACAGGCCGCTTCCACGAGATCCAGCACCTCGTCAAATCCCGCTGCTCCGCCGTAGTAGGGGTCGGGCACGTGCGGATTGCCGGCATGGGGCGCGTAGTCCATCAGCAGCTTCAGGCGATGACGCTGTGCCGGCGGGCACAGCGCCTGCGCGTTCGCGAGGTTGTCTTCGTCCATGGCCAGCACAAGATCGAAGCGCGAGAAGTCCGCAGCGACCAGCTTGCGGGCGCGCAGCAGGCTGAGGTCGTAGCCGCGCCGCGCGGCGTGTTCCTGGCTGCGTGCATCCGGTGGTGCACCCACGTGGTAGCCGTGGGTGCCGGCCGAGTCCACCTCGACGTCGAGGCCGGCGACCGCCAGCTTGGCGCGCATGACGCCCTCGGCCGTGGGGCTGCGGCAGATGTTGCCCATGCAGAAGAAGAGGATGCGGCGAGTCATGACCGCATTCTCGATGCGGGCTAGAAGCGCATGTCGGCGCGTAGCGAAACCACGCGGAAGGTCCGGTTGCGCGACCAGCTTTCGGTCAGGCGATGGTTGTCGAGGTCGACACCTTCGGACGACGACTGCGCGTCGCGCGGCAGCAGGTTGGCCATGGACAGCCGCCAGTTGATGCCGTCGCGTACCGCCCCGCTGCTCCACGACAGGTAGGCGTCGAACTGGTGGCGGGCGGTTTCCTCGCGGCGCAGCGTCTCGGTCTGCTGCACGCGAGTGGCAGGCACGTAGTTGACGTTGAAACCGCTGCCGAAGTTCTGGCCCAGCGCCTTCCAGCGGTGGTCGATGCCGAAGTTCAGGCTGCCCTTGGGCTGCTGGTCTAGCCGGTTGTTGGCGCCTGGGATGCCCTTGACCTTGCTGTCGAAGAGGGCGAAGTTGAAGCGCAGCAGCATCAGCTGCAACTCGGGCGGTGCCTCCTCCCACAGCTCGTCCAGCCGCGCCTTGAGCTCGAACTCCACGCCCATGGTGCGAGCACCCTCCATGTTGCGCGGCCGGCTGACCCAGCGCGGTGACGTGTCCCAGGACACGGTTTCCAGCATGACCTGGCTGCGGATCAGGCTTTTGATGTCACGCACGAAGGCGCTGGCCGAGACGATGCCGCCGGTGGGTAGCCAATGCTCCAGGCTCAGGTCGATGCCGGTGGCCAGCTCGGGCTTGAGGTCGGGGTTGCCGGCGCGGTCGGCGTAGGTTTGGTAGTTGGGGCCGTCGGGGTAGGTCGCATTGATGGAGGGACGGGCGATGAGGTCATTGAGGTTGGGCGAGCGGTAGCTGCGCGTCAGACTCAGGCGCACCTGATCCTTGGGGAATGCTTCGGGCTTCCACAGCAGATGCAGGAGCGGCGACATGACCTGCGAGACGTTGCGCGTCTCGGGCAGCATGCCGGTGGCGTCGGCGCGGGTCTCGATGCGCTCGTAGCGGACGCCCGCGTAGACCGACCACATCTTGCTGGGGCTCCACTCGTCTTGCGTGTAGGCGGCGAATCGCTGGTTGCTGGAGCCCAGCGTGTTGCCGAATTTCACCAGGCCGGGGATGACGGCGCCGTTGACCAGGGTGTCGCGCACCTGCATGCGCTGGCTGTGCTCGGTCTCCACACCGCTCACCCATTGGTGCTCCTGGGCTGTCTTCAGGCTCCACTTGGCGCCCAGGCTGGTCTGGTCCTCGTCGACCAAGTTGTGGTCGTCCTGCGCGCGTTCGGTAGTGATGCCCGCAACGGTCAGCGTGTCGCGCCGGTGGCTGTTGCTGGTGTTCTTGAAGCCGCCGCGGCCCAGTCGGAAATCCCAGCTCTCGCCGGGCTTGGGGCGGTAGTTGGCTGACAGGTTGAGCCGCAGGTTGTGCATTCGACCATCGTTCTCGCCATGGATGTCGCGAAATCGCGTGCCCTCGGCGTTGGTCTGGCTGCTGCCCTCGTTCTGCGACAGCGCGAAGAACGGGGCGATGCTGAAGGTCAGCGTGTCGCTGTATTTCCAGCGCAGCCGGGCGTTGCCATTGAGGTTGGCGCTGTTGCCCGAGCTGGTGCCGACCTGCGACGTCTCCTCGATGATCTCCCCGGTCTCCGTGTCGGTGACGCGGTTGTGCGAGTCGATGTTGTTGAAGCGCCGGCGCAAGCCGCCGTTCGTGGAGACGGCGCCGATGAACTCGTCGCCGTTGGGCCCGCCCCACTTCAGGTTTCGCGTCCAGCTGAAGTCGGCCTGTGGTTCGTTGCGGTCCTGGCCCAGCGTGAAGCGCAGCTCGTGGTTGGCCTTCTGCAGCGGCTCGCGCAGGATGATGTTGATGGTGCCGGCAATGGCCCGTGCGCCGGTCTCGGCTGTGGGGGCTCGATAGACCTCGATGCGCTCGATCTGGTCGGGCGGCAGGTCCTCCACCGCGAAGCCGGCCGGGGCGCGCTCGCCGTCGACGAGGATCTGCGTAAAGCCGCTGCCCATGCCGCGCATGCGGATGTCGCCGCCGCGGCCCGGCCGGCCGCCGAGCGTGACGCCGGGCAGGCGGCGCAGCACGTCGCCCAGCACGGTGTCGCCGTAGCGGTCCAGTTCCTCCCGATCGATGACGATCTTGCTGGCCGTGCTGTTGCGGCGTCGGCTATTGGCGGTGGGCCCGCTGCTGATCTCGACGCGGTCCAGCCGGTTGCCGGCAGTGCTGGCTGCGGACGCGGGTGCGCTGGCGGCGACCGCGGGAGGCTTGGGCGGCGCGGTCGGGGAGGTGGGGGGCGTCTGGGCCGCGCTGATCGCGCAGGCACACAGCGCGGCCAGCGCAAGGAGTGGGCGGCTCATGGGCGCGCATTCTTGCGGATGCGCGGTGACGGCCGCTCACGTAAACCGCTCATTTACATGAGTGGAAGTTATGGGAGGAGGCCCATGCCACGCCGCCAGTATGTGGCGCGTCCCTCGAAGCGCGTCACAGCGTCCTTGTGGACGCTACTTGCCCTCGTCTCAGAAGCGCCAGCCCAGACCCACGCTGGCCAGCGTCGGGTTGACCTTGAACTTGCCGGCCGACGTGCCGGCGGAATAGACGGTCGTGTCCAGGTTGACCTTCTTCAGGTCGAAGTTCAGATAGGTGCCCTTGGTGATCTCGACGTCGGCACCGATCTGCCACGCCAGGCCCCAGCTGTTGCGCTTGATGCTGGGCTTCAGGGCCGCCTGCACCGCGGGCGAGAACTCCACCGAGGAGAAGTTGGTGTAGTTCAGGCCGGCGCCGACATAGGGGCGCAGGGTGCCTGTGGGGTTGAAGTGGTACTGCAGCGTCAGCGTCGGCGGCAGGTGCTTGAGCGAGCCGATCTCGCTGCCGTTGGAGTAGAGCTTGTGCTTTTGCGGATAGGTCAGGATCAGCTCGGCCGCGATGTTGGGCGTGACGAAGTAGCTGAAGTCGACCTCGGGAAAAGTCTTGTTGTTGACGGACAGGCCCAGGCCCGTGCTGTCCTTGTTGGCCGAGTCGAGGTGCAGGGCGCGCACGCGCACCAGCAGTTGGCCTTCTTCGGCCTGGGCCAGCGGCGCGGCCAGTGCGGCGAGGACAGCGACGAGAGCGGGAATCTTCTTGAACATGGATGGCTCCTGTGAATGGGGCGGGCCCCGATGGAGTCATTCCACGTCCTGCGCCGGGCGATCGAGTTGATGCAGCGCAACATGACCGCGTGACCCTGCCCGCGGGGTCGGTGTGGCTTTGTGTTGGGTCAATCTTGTGCGAGATTGCCGGGCCTCCGCGCAACAGCGCGGGCCGCTCCTCCGCGCTTCAACTGCGCCAGGGAAGGGGCAGCTCGCGGCCATCGGGCCAGCGCGTGGGTGCGGGCGTCTGGCCGAACACGGCCAGGGTTTCCAGCGGCACGCTGCCGGTATTGAAGATCTGGTGCGGCCGTCCGCGGGGCAGCACGAGCAGCCGGTTGGCGTCGAAGCTCAGGGATTGCCCGTCCACGTGCAGCTCCCCGCTGCCCGCGAGGCAGAACACCACCTCGTCGCAGTCGTGCACATGCGGCGGCGTGGCCGTGCCAGGCGCCATGCGCTGGCGCCACACCGAGAGCTGCTGCAGGCCTTCGGTCTGGCTGGCCCAGGTTGCGTGAGCGATGCCGGGCAGCCCGGTCAGCTGGGGAGTGGATTGTTCAAGGACATACATGAAAGCTCCGTGGGATTGGAAGAGAGCCGCAGTGTCTGGCCCGTCGACTGGAGCGTGAAGATGGGTGAAATGACTAACATTGAGGAATAAGATTCCTCAATCAAAGACCCGCCATGCAAGGACTGCAGCCGCTCATCGCCTTTGCCCAGACGGCCCGCCGCGGCAGCTTTGCGGCGGCCGCGCGCGACCTGGGCGGCACGCCGTCCACCATTGCCAAGAGCGTGGCGCGGCTGGAGGCCTCGCTGGGCGTGCGTCTCTTTCACCGCACGACGCGCCAGGTGTCGATGACGCCCGACGGCGAGCGGCTGTTCCGGCGTTGCGAGCGCGTGCTGGCCGAGCTGGAGGATCTGCAGGCCGACGCCGCCGGCACGCGCCAGACAGTGGCGGGCACGCTGCGCATCGATGCCCCCATCACCTATGGCCGCAAGGTGCTGATGCCGGTGCTCAGTGGGTTGCTGCGCCAGCATCGCGAGCTGCGCCTGGACTTGCGTCTGCAGGACAGCTATGCGGACCTGATTCGCGACGGGCTGGACGCGGCCATCCGCGTCGGCGAGTTGCAGGACTCGCGCCTCGTCGCGCGGCGCTTCGACGCCCAGCAGTTGGTCCTGGTGGCGAGCCCGGCCTATCTCGAGGCTCGCGGCCGACCCGAACGCGTGGACCAACTGGCCGGACATGCCGCCATCGTCTTCCGCCTGCCCAGCACGGGCCGCCAGCGACCCTGGCAATTCCGCAGCGGCCGGCAGACGGTCAGCCTGCTGCCGGAGCCCACGGTGGAGGTGAACGACGGCGAGGGCATCGCCGCGGCCGCGGCGCAGGGACTGGGCCTGGCCCAGGTGCCCGACAACATCGCGAAGGAGGGACTGGCCAGTGGTGCTCTTGTCGAAGTGCTGGCATCCTGCCGGCCGGCGGCGATGCCGATTAGCGTCGTCATGCCGACGTCCCGCCTGCAGCCGCCGCGAGTGCGTGTGCTGCTGGAGGCGCTGACGGCGATGAAGGCCCCCGGGGCGGCCTGAGTGTTCAGCCGCCCAGACCCAGGCGCCTGCAGAGTTCCAGCGTCAGCGTGCTCTGGTTCAGGGTGTAGAAGTGGATGCCGGGTGCGCCGCCCTCGATGAGGCGCTCGCAGAGTCGCGTGATCACGTCCAGCCCGAAGGCGCGGATGCTGGCCGAGTCGTCCATGAAGCCTTCCATCTTCATCTGCACCCAGCGAGGCATGTCGATGCCGTCACGCTGCGCGAACTGGGCGATGCGGCCGTAGTTGTGGAAGGGCATGATGCCCGGCACGATGGGCTGGGTGACGCCCAGCTTGCGGGCCTCGTCGACGAAGTGGAAGTAGGCGTCGGCGTTGAAGAAGAACTGCGTGATGGCGCCGTCGGCGCCGGCGCGCATCTTGTCGGCGAAATGCTGCAAGTCCTTGGCTGCGTAGCGCTGCTGCGGGTGCACTTCGGGGTAGGCTGCCACCTCGATGTGCCAGTCCTTGCCCTGGGTCTCGCGGATGAAGCTGACCAGCTCCGATGCGTAGCGGAACTCGCCGGCCGTAGCGGTGCCGCTGGGAAGGTCGCCGCGCAAAGCCACGACCCGGTGGATGTTCTGGGCACGGTAGGTGGACAGGATCTCGGCGATGTTTTCGCGCGTGGAACCGACGCAGGAGAGGTGCGGCGCGGCCTCGAAGCCGGCCGCTGCGATGTCCGTCACGGCGCCCAGGGTCTTGTCGCGCGTGGAGCCGCCCGCGCCGTATGTGACGCTGAAGTACTGCGGCGACAGCGCGCCCAGCTCCCGCACGACGGTCTTGAGCTTCTCGACGCCGACTGGTGTGTTGGGGGGGAAGAACTCGAAGGAAACAGGAGTGCTCATCGGGAGGCCCACAAGAAGAATTCGCGATTGCCATCACCACCGGTGATGGGGCTGTCGAAGTAGTCCAGCACCTTGAGGCCGAGGGCCGTACAGGCCAGGCGCACGCGGGCTTCCAGTCGCGGGTAGTCGGCCTCGTCCTTGACGAGACCACCCTTGCCCAGGGCTTGTGGCCCCAGTTCGAACTGCGGCTTGATGAGCACGAGCAGATGGCCGTGCACCTCCAGCCAGGGCAGCAGCATCGGGAGGCTGCCCATCATGGAAATGAAACTCAGGTCGCCGACGATGAGCGTGAAGCCGCCCGTCGGGACATGCTGGCGCAGCGCACCCAGCTCGCGCACATGAGTGCCTTCCAGTGCGGTCACGCGCGGGTCGGCCTGCAGCCGTGCGTGCAACTGTCCGTGGCCCACGTCCACGCCGACGACATGGCGTGCGCCATGGGTCAGCAGGCAGTCCGTGAAGCCGCCGGTGCTCTGGCCCACGTCCAGCACCGTGTGGCTGGAGACGTCGAAGCCCGTGCGAGCCAGCGCCCCTTCCAGCTTGAGCCCGCCGCGCGACACGTAGCGCAGTTCCGCGTCGTCGGTGACGCGCAACTGGACCGCCTCGGGCAAGTCCTCGCCGGCCTTCCTCAGCGCGGTCCAGCCATTGGGCGAGGCCCATTCGGCCACGCCGTTCTGTATCAGGCGTTGCGCGGCCGAGCGCGTGGGCGCCAGGCCTTGGGCAACGAGGAGCTGGTCGGCGCGCATGAGGACTGACGGGGTCAGTAGCGGTACGTGTCGGGCTTGTACGGGCCGGCTTTGGGCACGCCAATGTAGGCGGCCTGCTCTTCGGTCAGCTCCGTCAGCTGCGCGTTCAGGGTGGTCAGCTGCAGGCGGGCGACCTTTTCGTCCAGATGCTTGGGCAACACGTAGACCTTGCCGATGTCGTAGGCGTCCTTGTGCGCGAACAGCTCGATCTGAGCGATCGTCTGGTTTGCGAACGAGGAGCTCATCACATAGCTCGGGTGGCCCGTGCCACAACCCAGGTTCACGAGGCGGCCCTTGGCCAGCAGGATGATGCGCTTGCCGTCCGGGAAGATGACGTGGTCGACCTGCGGCTTGATCTCTTCCCACTCGTACTTCTCGAGCGCGGCGACTTCGATCTCGTTGTCGAAGTGGCCGATGTTGCAGACGATGGCGTTGTTCTTCATCGCCAGCATGTGCTCGTGGCGGATGACGTTCTTGTTGCCGGTCGTCGTCACGAAGATGTCGGCCTTGTCCTGGGCGTACTCCATGGTCACGACGCGGTAGCCCTCCATCGCGGCCTGCAGCGCGCAGATGGGGTCGATCTCGGTGACCCAGACCTGGGCCGACAACGCGCGCAGCGCCTGCGCCGAACCCTTGCCCACGTCGCCGTAGCCGGCCACGACGGCGATCTTGCCGGCCACCATCACGTCGGTGGCGCGCTTGATGCCGTCCACCAGGGACTCGCGGCAGCCGTACAGGTTGTCGAACTTGCTCTTCGTGACCGAGTCGTTCACGTTGATGGCGCGGAAAAGCAGGGTGCCCTTGGCGGACATTTCCTTCAGGCGGTGCACGCCCGTGGTCGTCTCTTCCGTCACGCCGATGATCTCGGCGCTCTTGCGGGTGTACCAGGTGCCATCTTCAGCCACCTTCTTCTTGATGGCGGCGAACAGGATGCGCTCTTCCTCGCTGCCCGGGTTGGCCA
The DNA here is from genome assembly GCF_036404855.1 of Roseateles sp. Taxonomy (GTDB): domain Bacteria; phylum Pseudomonadota; class Gammaproteobacteria; order Burkholderiales; family Burkholderiaceae_C; genus Pelomonas. Next base: position 1,428 of record NZ_DASWYS010000118.1, on the reverse strand, counting down.
GTACGGACAGGTCCTTCTCGGCCTTCTGGCCCAGGTGCATCAGCAGCGTCGCGTCGCCGCCGTCATCCAGGATCATGTTGGGGCCTTCGCCGGCGGTGCCTTTGGCGCCAAACTCGAAGATGCGGTGGGTGTAGTCCCAGTAGTCCTCCAGTGTCTCGCCCTTGTAGGCGAACACCGGTGTGCCGACGGCGGCCAGCGCGGCGGCAGCGTGGTCTTGCGTGGAGAAGATATTGCACGAGGCCCAGCGCACTTCGGCACCCAGAGCCTGCAGCGTCTCGACCAGCACGGCCGTCTGGATGGTCATGTGCAGCGAGCCGGTGACGCGTGCGCCCTTGAGCGGCTGAGACGCCGCGTATTCCTTGCGGATGGCCATCAGCGCCGGCATCTCGTGCTCGGCGATCTTGATTTCCTTGCGGCCCCAGTCGGCCAGCGACAGGTCCTTGACGATGTGGGCAGGTGCGTTCATGCGGGCTCCTTCAAGCGAATGAAGCCGCTGGCGACGCTGCAGGGGAGAGAGCCTCACCCAGGCGCGATCGGCCAGCGGGTGAGCGCAGTTGCAGGGGGATCTGAACTTCCGAGCCTGGCCTCAAGGTGTTGAGGTTGCAACGCTCCTCGGAAACCCTGCATTCTAGCGATCTGCCGGCATGCAGGGCGTCAGCCCGCGCCGCTGGATGCCAACAAATCGTCGCCCGGTGCGGACACCAGAGCGGGCCGCCCGACGATCAGGGGGTCCACCGAGCCGATGTGTTCCGGCCGTCGCTCCGCGTAGGGCAGCCGGTTCAGCACGAAACGCATCGCATTCAGGCGTGCGCGCTTCTTGCAGTCACTCTTGATGACGGTCCAGGGCGCATCCGAGGTGTCGCAGTGCAGGAACATGGCTTCCTTGGCACGGGTGTAGTCACTCCATTTGTCCAGTGACGCCATGTCGATGGGGCTGAGTTTCCACTGCTTGAGCGGGTGCAGTTTGCGTTCCTTGAAGCGGCGGCGCTGCTCGTCGCGGCTGACCGAGAACCAGAACTTGAAGAGGTGGATGCCGGAGCGCACGAGCTGGCGCTCGAACTCCGGCGTCTGGCGCAGGAACTCCTGGTATTCGGCTTCGCTGCAGAAGCCCATCACACGCTCGACTCCGGCGCGGTTGTACCAACTGCGGTCGAAGAGCACGATCTCACCGCGCGTGGGCAGGTGCTCCACGTAGCGCTGGAAATACCACTGTCCGCGCTCGACCTCGCCGGGCTTCTCCAGTGCGACGACGCGCGCGCCGCGGGGGTTGAGATGCTCCATGAAGCGCTTGATGGTGCCGCCCTTGCCGGCCGCATCGCGCCCCTCGAACAGGATGACCACCCGCGCACCGGTTTCCTTGACCCAGGCCTGGAGCTTCAGCAGCTCGACCTGCAGACGGTACTTCTGGCGTTCGTAGGCGCGGCGCGA
>NZ_DASWYS010000117.1:0-11768 GCF_036404855.1 Roseateles sp. | reverse complement strand
GACGGTCAGCGGCTGCACGCCGGCGGGGACCGGACGCTGCGCGTCCAGCCGCTCCAGCGGGCGGAAGGGATCGAGCTTGTGGGTGCTGATCCAGGTCATCGCGCCCAGCGCGATGATGATCAGCAGCGGCGCGCCCCAGATGATGAGTTCCAGGCGGGTGGAGTGATCCCAGTCCGGCTCGTAGGTCGCCTCGGTGTTGGACTGCCGGTAACGGTATGCAAAGAACAGCGTCAGCGCGATCACCGGGACGATGATCAGCATCATCAACAGCGTCGAGGTGATGATGAGCTGGGCTTGTTGGTTCGCAATGTCGCCGTGGGGCTTCATGACGATCCAGTCGCAACCGGCCAGAGCGAAGCTGGCGGACAAGACCAGGGCGCGAGTGAGGAGAGACTTGTTGGGGTACATCCTGAGAGGCGCGCGAGGGTTAACGATCTTGCGTGCAACGACGGAATGTAAGTTGATTGAGCTAAATCAACGATTGGACATTTTGTCCTAGGCACAGACGGAGACAAGCCCACATGGCAACCGCAAGCAGTACCCTCCTTCCCCCTCAGTCCGGCCCCGTGAACCCGCGTACCGACGAGGATCTGGCCCCGGGCGACATCGCCGTCGGCGTCATCATCGGCCGGGCGTCCGAGTATTTCGACTTCTTCGTCTTCGGCATCGCCTCGGTGCTGGTCTTCCCCCAGCTCTTCTTCCCCTTCGCGGATCCGCTGACCGGTACCCTTTACGCCTTCCTGGTATTTGCGCTGGCTTTCGTCGTCCGACCGGTCGGCACGCTGATCGGCATGACCATCCAGCGCCGGTTCGGCCGCTCGACCAAGCTGACCGCCGCCCTCTTCCTGCTCGGCAGCTCCACGGTGGGCATGGGCCTGCTGCCGAGCTACGCCGAGGCCGGAAGCGCGGCCATCTGGCTGCTGGCACTCGCCCGCGTAGGCCAGGGCCTGGCCTTGGGCGGCTCCTGGGACGGTCTGCCCTCCCTGCTGGCCCTGAATGCGCCGCCGGACCGCCGCGGCTGGTACGCCATGCTGGGCCAGCTCGGCGCACCGCTGGGCTTCTTCGTCGCCTCGGGCGTGTTCCTGTACGTCTACGGCAGCCTGGACAGCCAGGACTTCTTCTCCTGGGGCTGGCGCTTCCCGTTCTTCACGGCCTTCGCGATCAACGTCGTCGCGCTGTTCGCACGGCTGCGCCTGGTGGTCACCCATGAGTACGAGAAGCGCATGGAGGAGCATGAGCTCGACCCCGCCGACCTGCGCGAACTGCTGCCGGCCCAGGGCCACCACATCGCCATCGGCGCGTTTGCCGCGCTGGCCAGCTATGCCCTCTTCCATTTGGTGACGGTGTTTCCGCTGTCCTGGGTGGCCCTCTTTGCCCACCAGGGCGTCGAGGACTTCATGAAGATGGAGCTGCTGGGCGCCGCGTTCGCGGCTGTCGCCATGCCCATGTCCGGCCTGATCGCCGACAAGATTGGTCGACGCAGCTTCCTGGGCGCCCTGGCAGTCGCCATCGGCGTATTCGCCCTGTTCGCCCCCTTCATGCTGGGCGGCGGCAAGCCGGGCCAGGCGGCCTTCATCCTGGTCGGCTTCGTGCTGCTGGGCCTGTCCTACGGCCAGGCGGCGGGCTCGGTGACGTCCAACTTCCTGCCGCACTTCCGCTACACCGGCGCCGCTTTGACGGCCGACATGGCCTGGCTGCTGGGCGCGGCCTTCGCGCCAGTGGTCGTGCTCTTCCTGTCGTCGCGCTTCGGCCTGGTGTCGGTCAGCGTCTATCTGCTGTCCGGCGTCGTGTGCACGCTGCTGGCGCTGCGGGTGAACAAGCGGCTGCAGGCCGCGGCGGTGGTGCAGGACTGAACGCCACTTCACGAGGGGTGCAGGCGGGCCATGGCCCGCCTTTCTTTGGGGATAACAGTTTCCATCCAAAGAAAGTTTCCATACACTTAGCCACCGAGGAAACTGTTGAGCCACCATGTCCTTGACGCTCCACCAACATCCGCTGTCTTCCTACTGCTGGAAGGTCCTGATCGCGCTGCATGAAAACGGCGCGCCGTTCGAGGCCCGTATGGTCAACCTGGGTGACCCTGCCGCGCGCGCGGCCTATGCCGAGCTCTGGCCCACGGCCAAGATTCCCCTGCTGGTCGACGGCGACCGGGTGGTGCCCGAGACCTCGATCCAGATCGAATACCTGGACCACCACCACCCCGGCGAGCGGCCTCTGCTGCCCCTTGACTTTGATGCACGGCAGGAAGTGCGCCTCTGGGACCGGATCTTCGACCTCTACGTGATGACGCCCATGCAGCGTTTCATCGCCCAGCAGCTGCGGCCGGAGGCCGAACGTGATGTCGCCACCTTGACGGGCACCGTCAACGAGCTCGGCGTGGCCTACGACCTCGTCGAAAGCCGCCTGGGCGACCGCACCTGGGCCGCGGGTGACGCCTTCACGATGGCCGACTGCGCCGCCGCGCCGGCACTGTTCTATGCCGCCGTAGTACGCCCCTTCTCATCGAGCCACGAGAAGCTGAGCGCGTATTTCGAGCGCCTGCTGGCCCGTCCCTCCGTCTGGCGATGCATCGTCGAGGCCCGTCCCTTCTTCCCGTACTACCCCTTGAACCATGCCCTCCCCGCACGCTTCCTCGCCGACTGAGCCGTTGAACCGGCTCTTCGCCGCGCTGGCCGACGGCAACCGCCGCGCCATGGTGGACCGGCTCAGCCGGGGGCCGGCTTCGGTCTCTGACCTCGCCCGGCCGCTGGCCATCGCCCTCCCCTCGGCGGTCAAGCACCTGGCGGTGCTGGAAGCCGGCGGCCTCGTGCTGTCGGACAAGGCCGGCCGCGTGCGCACCTACCGCATCGCGCCGGATGCCTTCGGCGGCCTGGAGGCCTGGGTGGCCGAGCGCAAGGCCATGTGGCATCGCCAGTTCGACGCCCTCGACGCCCTTCTCGCCGCACAGGACACGCCATGACAACGCCCGCCGCCCACACCAGTTTCGTGCTGGAGCGCTCCTTCAAGGCCTCGGCCGCGCGCGTCTTCGCCGCCTGGGCCGACCCGGCCACCAAGCTGCGCTGGAACGACTGCCACGCGCAGACGCATGTTCCCGAGTTCAGCATGGACTTCCGCCCCGGCGGCCACGAGACCTATCGAAGCAGGCTGCCCGACGGCACCCGGCTGGCGGTCGACAAGGTCTTCCTCGACATCGCCGAGAACGCCCGAATCGTCTTCGCCTATGCCATGGCCACAGACGGCCGGGCGCTGTCCGCGTCCCTCGTCACGGTCGAGCTGACGGACACGCCGGGCGGCTCGACACTGAAGCTCACCGAGCAGCTCGCCTACCTCGACGGTCACATGGACATCGAGCAGCGCCGCCGCGGCACCGAAGAGGGCCTCGACCGGCTGATGCTCGAGGTCGACGCGATTTAACCCAACGCCTTGCGCGCGTTCTGGAACATACGCAGCCAGGGGCTGTGCTGGGCCCGGTCGCCCGAGGTCCAGCTCATCTGAACGTTGCGGAACACCCGCTCCGGGTGGGGCATTAGCGCGGTAAAGCGGCCATCGGCCGTCGTCACCGAGGTCAGGCCGCCCGGGCTGCCGTTGGGGTTGAACGGATAAGCCTCGGTGGCCCGGCCGTGGTTGTCGACAAACCGCATCGCCGCGATGACCTGGGACGCATCGCCCTGCCGAGCGAAGTTCGCAAAACCCTCGCCGTGGGCGACAGCGATGGGCACGCGACTGCCGGCCATGCCCTTGAAGAAGACACTCGGCGAATCCAACACCTCGACCAGCGCAAGTCGCGCCTCGTACTGCTCGCTCTGGTTGCGCGTGAAGCGCGGCCACGCCTCGGCGCCGGGGATGATGGGCGCGAGCGCGGCGAGCATCTGGCAACCATTGCAGACGCCCAGGGCCAGCGTGTCTGAGCGCGAGAAGAAGTCGCGGAACTGCTCGGTCAGCACCGGGTTGAACATGATGCTGCGCGCCCAGCCCTCGCCGGCGCCCAGCGTGTCGCCATAGCTGAAGCCGCCGCAGGCCACGAAGGCCGCAAAGCCGTCCAGCTTGACCGCGCCCGACTGCAGATCGCTCATGTGCACGTCAAAGCTGTCGAAGCCGCCCAGCGACATCGCATAGGCCATCTCGACGTGGGAGTTGACGCCTTGCTCGCGCAGGATGGCAACCTTGGGACGGGCGCCCGTACTGACGAATGGCGCCTCGGGCGTGAAAGTCAGGTGCACATGCAGGCCAGGGTCGTCAGCCTTGCCGGCGGCGGCATGCTCGGCATCGGCGCCGGCGGGGTTGTCACGCAGCTTGGCAATGCGCCACGACACCTCGTCCCACGTCTGCTGCAGCACCGTGAGGTCGGCACCAAAAACCTTCTTCGCGTCACGCCAGACTTCCATCTGCCGCGACACGTTGGGCTTGGCAACGACATGCGAGTGCTTGGACAGGCCGTGCGAACGCAGCACCTGCAGGACGGCATCGCGGTCGGCCGCCCGGACCTGGATCAACGCGCCCAGTTCCTCGCTGAACAAGGCACGCAGCGTCAGCTCGTCGCGCCGGGCGCTGACCTGGGCAGCCCAGTTCTTGGAGTCGCCCATCTCGGCGCGGCTGTCGCTGATGCCATCGCCTTCGGTGACCAGCATGTCCACGTTAAGGCTCAGACCGATCTGACCGGCGAACGCCATTTCACAGGCCGCCGCCCACAGGCCGCCGTCGGAGCGGTCGTGGTAGGCCAGCAGCTTGCCGGCCGCGCGAAGCTCGTTGATGGCGTTGACGAGGGCCACCAGCAGCTGGGGGTCGTCCAGATCCGGCACGTCGGCGCCGAACTGGTTCAGTGTCTGGGCCAGGATGGAGCCGGCCATGCGATGCTTGCCCTGTCCGAGGTCGACGAGGATGGCGCAAGAGTCTTCGCGCTGCCACTCCGGCGTCAGCGTGCCGCGAACGTCGGCGATGCTGGCGAAGGCCGTGACGATGAGCGATACCGGGGCCGTGACCTGCTTGTCGTCCCACTTGGTACGCATCGACAGGGAATCTTTGCCGACGGGAATGGACACCCCCAGCGCCGGGCACAGTTCCATGCCGACCGCCTTGACGGTATCGAACAGCGCGGCGTCTTCGCCGGCCTCGCCGCAAGCTGCCATCCAGTTGGCGCTGAGCTTCACGCGCGGCAGCTCGATGGGCGCAGCCAGCAGGTTGGTGATGGCCTCGGCCACTGCCATGCGGCCCGAGGCGGGTGCGTTCACCGCAGCCAGCGGCGTGCGCTCGCCCATGCTCATGGCCTCGCCGGCAAAGCCCTTGAAGTCAGCCAGCGTGACGGCGCAATCCGCCACCGGCACCTGCCAGGGGCCGACCATCTGGTCGCGGTGGTTCAGGCCACCCACGGTGCGGTCGCCGATGGTCACGAGGAAGCGCTTGTTGGCCACGGTCGGGTGGCGCAGCACGTCGAAGGCGGCCTGCTCCAGCTTCACGCCGGTCAGGTCCAGCATGCCGCCGTCGCGGGCCACGCGGGTCACGTCGCGATGGGTCTTGGGCGGCTTGCCGAGCAGCACGTCCATCGGCATGTCGATGGGGTGGTCACTGACTTCCGTGTCGCCGTCCACCAGCTTCAGCTCGCGCTCCTGCGTCGTCACGCCGACGACGGCGAACGGGCAGCGCTCACGCTCGCAGAAGGCCTGGAAAACCGGCAGACTCTCCGGCGCAATGGCCAGCACATAGCGCTCCTGGCTCTCGTTGCACCAGATTTCCTTGGGTGCCAGGCCGGACTCCTCCAGCGGCACCTTGCGCAGGTCGAAGCGCGCGCCGCGGCCAGCGTCGTTGACGAGTTCAGGAAAGGCATTGGAGATGCCGCCCGCGCCGACGTCGTGGATGGCCAGCACGGGGTTGTCTTGACCCAGGCCCCAGCAGTGGTTGATGACCTCCTGCGCGCGGCGCTCGATCTCGGGGTTGCCTCGTTGCACGGAATCGAAGTCCAGGTCCGCCGTGTTGGTGCCCGCCGCCATCGACGACGCCGCACCGCCGCCCATGCCGATGCGCATGCCGGGGCCGCCGAGTTGGATCAGCAGCGTGCCGGCAGGGAACTCGATCTTCTTCGTCAGGTCCGAACGGATCGTGCCCAGACCGCCCGCGATCATGATGGGCTTGTGATAGCCGCGGCGCAGGCCGGCGACGGTCTGCTCGAAGACGCGAAAGTATCCCGCCAGATTCGGCCGGCCGAACTCGTTGTTGAATGCGGCGCCGCCCAGCGGGCCGTCAATCATGATCTGCAGCGCGCTGGCGATGTGGGCCGGCTTGCCGACGGGGTTCTGCTCCCACGGCTCGCTCAAGCCCGGCAGGTGCAGGTTGGACACCGAGAAGCCCGTCAGGCCCGCCTTGGGCTTGGAGCCGCGGCCGGTGGCCCCCTCGTCACGGATCTCGCCGCCAGCGCCAGTGGACGCGCCCGGGTGGGGCGAAATGGCCGTCGGGTGGTTGTGCGTCTCTACCTTCATCAGCACCTGGGCCTGCTCAGGACGGCTCACGTAGGCCGCGCCGGCCTGGGGCGCGGGCATCCAGCGCTCGATGGCGTGGCCTTCCATGACCGCCGCGTTGTCCGAATAGGCGATGACCGTGTGCTGCGGGTTCAGCTTCTCGGTGTTGCGGATCATGCCGAACAGGCTCAGCGGCTGCGTCTCGCCATCCACCGTGAACGACGCGTTGAAGATCTTGTGCCGGCAGTGTTCGCTGTTGGCCTGCGCGAACATCATCAGCTCGACGTCGCTGGGGTTGCGCCCCAGCTTCTTGAAGTTGGTGTCGAGGTAGTCGATCTCGTCGGCCGACAGCGCCAGGCCGAACTCGACGTTGGCCTTTTCGAGCGCGGCGCGGCCGGCGCCCAGCACGTCCACGTGCGCCAACGGTTCGGCCGTACGCTCGTCGAACAGGTGGGCCGTGGCTTCACGGCTGAAGCAGGCCGACTCGGTCATGCGGTCGTGCAGCAGCGCGGCGCACGCGTTCAGTTCGTCCTGGCTCAACGGCTTGGCGCCGCCGAGAAGCCCGCTCTTGGTCGCGATGCGATATTCGACGACACGCTCCACGCGCTTCAGCGCCAGGCCGCAATTGCGGGCGATGTCGGTGGCCTTGGAGGCCCAGGGGCTGACCGTGCCGAAGCGCGGCGTGACGACGACGAGGTCGCCTTCCGAGCCAGCCTTGGCGGGCTCGCCGTAGGTCAGCAGCGCGGCGAAGCGTTCGCGATCCTCCGCATCCAACGGGACATCCGTCCAGACCCAGTGCACCGCGCGAGCGCTGATGCCGGTGATGCGGCCGCTGACCTCCTGCAGCCGTGCCAGCAAGGCCTGGGCGCGGAAATCGGAAAGGGCGTTGCCGCCCTCGAAATGGGTCAGATGCGGGGTCAGGGCCATGGAATCCGGGGAGGCTGGGCGCGGGCAGGCGCGCGGTTCTCGGAAGGCACGGCTCCCAACGGCAAGGAGCAGCGTGCAGAAGCACGGGATTCTACTGAGGCCCCTCGGCCCGCGCGTCACTGCCTCGCCGCCGCGGCTTCTTCATTCACGCAAGTTGCTGATCGGCGCGTGCGGTTGCTGCAGACAGAATCCTCTGGCCATGAAAGCCCTGCTGCGATTCCTGGCCCTGCCAGTGCTGGCCCTGCTGACCACGGCCGCACCGGCCCAGGACACACCCGCACCCCGCGGGCGCCTCGCGCTCTTCCTGCTGATGGGCCAGTCCAACATGGCCGGCCGCGATACGAGCGACCTGGCCACGCAACTGGACGATCCGCGCATCCTGGCGCTGGCTGCCGACGGCCGTTGGGCCGTGGCCCGCGATCCCATCCACGCCAAGACCGGCCGCATCGAGCCCGGTGTCGGCCCCGGCATCGCCTTCGCGCGCGAGATGCTGTGCGCCGACCCGACAATCACCATTGGCCTCGTCCCCACCGCCGTGGGCGGCACGCCGTTGCGGCGCTGGGTCAAGGGCGGCGATCTCTACGAGCAGGCCGTGGCCCGAGCCCGTGAGGCGTCAAAGGCAGGCGTCATTCGCGGCGTGCTGTGGCACCAGGGCGAGTCCGACGCCGAGAGCCCGGCCAGCGCTGCCAGCTACGGCGCGCGGCTGACTCAGATGTTCCGGGACCTGCGGCAAGACCTCGGCCAGCCCGAGTTGCCCATCGTCGTCGGCGAGATGGGCCGGTTCACCCTGCCCTCGCGCCTGCCCGAGGCCGCCACCGTGCGCACCGTACAGCGCCGCATGCCCGAGGCGCTGCCACACATCGGCTTCGCGGACTCGGCCGGCCTGGGTCATCTGGGCGACGATCTGCATTTCTCGGCCGACGCGGCCCGCGAGCTGGGCCGCCGCTTCGCCGACGCAATGCTGGCACTGCAGGCTCGCCAGACCGCCGCGCCGCCGCCCGTGGATGGCATGCCCGCCGCGACGGCGCAAGGCCTGCGCTAGCGTCCGCAGCTCCCAGCACGAAGCCGGCAGCGGGAAACTACGCAGCGCTCTCCGGTGAATGCCGAATAGGATAGCGCTATCCAATCCCGATAAATTCCCACGGGACGCGCGACCAGACGCGTGCCTGCACCTCTCACCCCACCCTCTTCCATGGCTCAGGTCCCTCCCGCCTCGCTTGTCGTCATGGGCGTCGCAGGCTGCGGCAAATCCACGCTCGCGGCGGCCGTGGCCGCGCGCCTGGGCTGCGCCTGGCTGGAGGGCGATCGGTTCCACAGCGAAGCCAGCCGCCGCAAGATGGCCGAGGGCGTGCCGCTGACCGACCAGGACCGCGCAGGCTGGCTCGCCAGCCTGTGTGAGCAACTTCGGCTGCGTCCGGGCGTGCTGGTGACCTGTTCGGCGCTCAAGCGCATCTATCGCGACCAGCTCCGTCAGGCCTCGCCAGGCCTGCGCTTCGCCTTTCTCGACATCGACAAGGCCGAGGCCAGCCGGCGCGTATCCGCGCGCGGCTCGCACTTCTTTGCCGCCAGCCTCATCGACAGCCAGTTCGAGACGCTCGAATCGCCCGTCGGTGAACCCGGCGTGCTGCGGGTTGATGCGCTGCGGCCGCTGGGCGAGCTAGAAACGCTGGTCAGTGACTGGCTGCGCCAGGGCTGAAGCATGACCCGGAGCCGCCTCACCCAACGCGAGATCGTCGGCTACGGGCTGGGCGACATGGGGTTCAACTTCTACTGGACCAACATCTCGACTTTCCTGCTGATCTTCTACACGGACACCTTCGGCATCTCGGCGGCGGCGGCCGCGACCATGCTGTTCGTCGTGAAGATCTTCAACGCCTTCACCGATCCGCTGATCGGCGCCTTCGCCGACCGGACGCAGACACGCTGGGGCAAGTTCAGGCCCTATCTGCTTTTCTTGCCGCTGCCGCTGGCCGTGATGGGTGTGCTGACCTACAACACACCTGCCCTCGGCCCCACCGGCAAGCTGGTCTGGGCCTACGTGACCTATCTGCTGCTGATGACGGTCTACACCGGCATCAACTTGCCTTACAGCGCGCTTTCGGGCGTCATCACGGGCGATGCGCGGGAGCGCAATGCGGTCAATGCGTCGCGCTTCGTCGCGGGCTTCGCGGGCGGCACGATCGTGACCGCCGCGTCTCCTCGCCTCGTGGCCTGGCTGGGCGACGGCGATCCCGCGCTGGGCTGGACGCTGACCATGGTGTTCTGGGGCACGGCCGCCGCGGTCATCTTCGCCATCACCTTCCGCACGACGACCGAACGCGTGCAGCCAGGACGGGCGGAACCGTCCAGCGTGCGGCAGGACCTGCGCGACCTGCGCACCAGCCTTCCCTGGATCCTGCTGTTCTTCCTGGCACTCATCATCATGGGCAGCATCACGCTGCGCATGACCAGCGCGGCCTACTACTTCAAGTACGTGGTCAACCGGCCCGAGCTGCTGGCCACCTTCGTGCCGGCCTACCTGCTGGCGGCGGCTGCGGGCACCGCCTGCACGCCCATGCTCACGCGCTTCATCGACAAGCGCAAGCTGCTGATCGGGCTGATGCTGCTCTCCACCGTGCTGTCGACCGCCTTCCTGTTCGTGGATGCGGACCAGATCGCGCTGATGTATGCGCTGCAGATTGCGCTGGGCCTGGCGCTCGGGCCGAAGTCGCCACTGAATTTTTCGATGCTTGCCGACGCGGCCGACTTCAACGAATGGCGAAACGGCCGCCGCGCCACGGCGATGACCTTCGCCGCCAGCTCCTTTGCGCAGAAGCTCGGCACGGCGGTCGCCGTCGGCGTCATCGGCGCGCTGTTCACGGCGCTGGGCTATGTGCCCAATGCCGTGCAGTCGGCCGACTCGCAGTCCGGCATCGTCTGGCTGATGTCCGTGATCCCTGCGGCTTTCACGCTGATGGCCGCCGTCATCATGATGTTCTACACGCTGGACAACCCGACGATGGCGCGCATCCAGGCCGACCTGGCCGCCCGCAATTCCTCCACCTGATGCCATGCTCCATCACCTCGACGACGGCGCCCGCTGCGAACTGACCAGTCCGACCGCGATGCCACTGGCCGGTGGCTTCCTGTGGAACCGCCGCATGATGATCCAGGTCACCTGCCGCGGCTACGCCACCGCGCAGTTCATGCAACCGGAGCCCGCCAAGTACGCGCATGCACCCAACCTGGAGGCCAAGACCTTCATGCAGCCGGAGCAGGCCTACTACGCCCACCACCCCGGTCGATTCGTCTACGTGAAGGACGAGGACAGTGGGGAGCTGTTCTCGGCCCCCTACGAGCCGGTGCGCGCCCCGGTGGAGATCTTCCGCTTCACGGCCGGCCGGCACGAGCTGGGCTGGAGCGTCGAGCACCTGGGCCTTCGCGTGGAGCTGACACTGGGCCTGCCGACCGACGACGTCGTCGAGCTGTGGGAGCTGCACATCACCAACCTGTCGGGCCGAACGCGTCGCATCAGCGTCGTGCCCTATTTCCCCATCGGCAACATGTCTTGGATGAACCAGTCGGCCGAATGGCGCGCCGACCTGGGTGGGATCGTGGCCAGCAGCGTGACGCCCTATCAAAAGGTGGCGGACTACTTCAAGAATCTGCACCTCAAGGACAAGACCTACTTCCTCTGCGAACGCGCGCCCGATGCGTGGGAGGCGTGCCAGAGCGCGTTCGAAGGCGAAGGTGGCCTGCACGCCCCGAGCGCTCTGCAGGCCGCGCACTTGGCGTGCGGCGACGCGCGCTACGAGACGCCCGCCGCCTGCGTCCAGTACCGGCCCACGCTGCAGCCCAACGCAGGCGAGACCTGGCGCTTCCTGTTCGGCCCCGCACTGGATGACGCCGAAATCGCGGCCTTGCGCCAGACCTACCTCGGCGAAGCCGGCTTCGCCCGCGCCCGCAGCGCTTATGCCGACTACATCGACAGCGGCCGTGGCTGCCTGCGCATCACAACACCGGACGCGGATTTCGACCGCTTCGTCAACCACTGGCTGCCGCGCCAGGTCTTCTATCACGGCGACGTCAACCGCCTCAGCACCGACCCACAGACGCGCAACTACCTGCAGGACAACCTCGGCATGGCCTACATCGCGCCGGCCGTCACGCGCGGGGCGCTGCTGCACGCCTTGCGCCAGCAGCACGACAGCGGCGCCATGCCTGACGGCATCCTGCTCATCGAAGGCGCCGAGCTGAAGTACATCAACCAGGTGCCGCACACCGACCATTGCGTGTGGCTGCCTGTGTGCCTGCAAGCCTACTTGGACGAGACCGGCGATTTCACGCTGCTGGACGAGGTGGTGAACGGACTCACCGTCGCCGAACGCCTGGACGCCGCCATGGCCTGGCTGC
>NZ_DASWYS010000116.1:0-7967 GCF_036404855.1 Roseateles sp. | reverse complement strand
GGCAAGAAGACGGCCGAGCGGCTGCTGCTGGAATTGAAGGGCAAGCTGGGCCCCGATCTCGCGCTGCCCGCCGCCGTCGCCAATGACACCCAGGCCGACATCCTCCAGGCCCTGGTCGCGCTGGGTTACAGCGAGAAGGATGCTGCCGCCGCGCTGAAGGCACTGCCGCCCGATGTGGGTGTCAGCGAAGGCATCAAGCTGGCGTTGAAGAAACTGTCATGAGCATCCAGACGGACGACTTCGCCCCGGCGCCACGCCTCGTCAGCGCCGCGCCTGAATCCAGTCGCGAAGAGGCGCTGGAGCGCGCGCTGCGACCCAAGCTGCTGGACGACTACGTCGGCCAGGCCAAGGCGCGCGAGCAGTTGGAGATCTTCATCGGTGCCGCCCGCAAGCGCCGCGAGGCACTGGATCACGTGCTGCTGTTCGGCCCGCCAGGCCTGGGCAAGACCACGCTGTCCCACATCATCGCGGCTGAGCTGGGCGTGAACCTGCGCCAAACCTCCGGCCCCGTGCTGGAAAAGCCCAAGGACCTGGCCGCCATCCTGACCGGCCTCGAGAAGAACGACGTCCTGTTCATCGACGAGATCCACCGCCTCAGCCCCGTCGTCGAGGAAATCCTCTATCCGGCGCTGGAGGACTACCAGATCGACATCATGATCGGAGAAGGTCCCGCGGCCCGCTCCATCAAGCTGGACCTGCAGCCTTTCACGCTGGTGGGCGCCACGACACGGGCCGGGATGCTGACCAACCCTCTTCGTGATCGTTTCGGCATCGTTGCACGGCTGGAGTTCTACACGCCGACGGAGTTGCAACGCATCGTCGCCCGCTCGGCGGGTTTGCTGGGCGCCCCCATCGACGCCGATGGTGCCCTGGAGATCGCCCGCCGCTCGCGCGGCACGCCTCGCATCGCCAACCGGCTGCTGCGCCGCGTGCGCGACTACGCCGAGGTCAAGGGCGACGGGCGCATCATGGCCGGGATCGCCGACAAGGCGCTGGCGATGCTGGACGTCGACCCACAGGGCTTCGATCTGATGGACCGGAAGTTTCTGGAAGCTGTCGTCCATCGCTTCGACGGCGGGCCGGTCGGGCTTGAGAACGTCGCGGCAGCCATCGGTGAGGAGGCTGGCACCATCGAAGATGTCATCGAGCCCTATCTGATCCAGCAGGGCTTTCTGCAGCGCACGCCCCGCGGGCGCGTCGCGACGCTGGCGGCCTACCGGCACCTGGGCCTGACGCCGCCCGGCGGCAAGGCCTCGCCCGACTTGTTCGGAGACTGAGCGCCACGACACACGCGCGTCGCGCCCCAAAAAAAAGCGCCCCACAGGGCGCTTTTTCGTTTCCGGTCGCGAGGATCAGAAGTTGTGACGGATGCCGGCGGCCAGCGACGAGAAGTCGGCCTGACCCAAACCGTTGTAGTCGGTCTTCGTGTAGAAGCCGTAGATCTTGGTGCGCTTGCTCAGGTTGTAGTTGTAACCTGCGGTGTACTGCTTGGCGCCGCCGGTACGGAACTCGGCATCGCTGCCGGCCTTGGTGCCGCCGACGTTGATGTGGAACTCCGACTGGCCCAGGGTGTACATGGCCGACACGCGGCCGATATCACGGGCACGGAAGCCATCCACCTCTTCACGCTGGTAGTAGCCGGTCACCAGGAAGGGACCGAAGCCGTAGTCAGCCTCCAGGCCGTAGGCCTTGCGCTTGGCCGTCGCGCCGAACTTGTTGTTCTGCGCGAACGTGCCGGCGACGTGCAGGCCAGCGACTTCATAGTTGACCGACAGGTCGTAGCCGCGCGGGCCCGTGCCCTCACCGGCGCGAACGGAACCGATGAAGTTGAAGCCACCCATCGTCGGCGAGAAGTAACCCACCTTGTTCGTGCGGGCGCCGAAGCCGAAGCTCGAGAACAGGGCGTCCGACGAGGTGCCGGTGTCGTGGTTGTGGTTGCTCGTGCGGTCAACGCTCGAGAAGTAGGAGTCGGGGAACCAGTTGCCCAGACGGATCGTGCCGAAGCTGCCAGTCAGCTCGACGCTGGCCTGACGATTCCAGAACGTGGTGCCTTCCGTGGCAGCGCCGGTGTCGGAATTCAGGCCGTGCTCCAGGTTGAAGCCAGCCTTCAGGCCGCCGCCGAGGTCTTCCGTACCCTTGAAGCCCAGACGCGAACCGTTGTTCTGCACGACCGACTTGCGGTCAGCCGAACCGATCTTCTGGCTTTCGACGGAGGTGTTGATGCGGCCCCAGAGCGTGACGCTTTGAGCGAAAGCCGGAGCGGCAGCGGTGGCAGCCAGAGCGGCGACAAGTGCAATCTTCTTCATCGTTTTGCCTTTACTGATGGTTTCGACGGGGTTGACGGCCCCGCCGTGAAGGACAAGTGGCAGTCAGTATAGAAGCGGGTTTCCTCTAGCTCAGCCCGAGCGACGCGTGAATGCAACAGTGGCTCTAGGGGCCTTGCAAAACCCTGACGGAGCTCAGGCTGCGATGTCGTCGACGCTCAGGCCAGCCAGGTGGCGATCGTCGTTCCACCCGATCAGCGTGAAGCCGTCGGGCGTCGCCAACACGCGGTTGATGGTGGCGTTGCCAAGCTGCCAGCTGCGCGGCGCATCCAGCGCGACTCGGGTCGCGGCGCGATAGAGGCAATCCAGCACCCCCCCATGGGCCACCAAGGCGATGCTGCGGCCCGGGTGGGCCGCGGCGGCGCGCCGAGCGGCCTGCAGACAGCGGGCGCTGAAGACGTTCAGGCTTTCACCGCCGCCAACCTGGAAGTCAGGCTCGCGCCGCCGCCAGCGTGCCGCATCATCGGGATAACCCTCGTCTATTTCCTGCCAGCTCAATCCCTCGAAGCGGCCGAAGGCGCGTTCGCGCAGGGCGGTGTCGAAAAGCACCGGCAGCCCCTGGGCGCCGGCCAGAGCCTCTGCAGTCTGGCGTGCGCGACTGAGGTCACTGGAATAGATGGCCGCCAAGGGCTCCTCCGCCAGCGCTTCGGCCAACTTGGCGGCCTGGGCCAAGCCGAGCGGACTGAGAGGAATGTCGGTGTGGCCCTGGATGCGCGTCGCGCGGTTCCACGCGGTCTCACCATGGCGGATCAGGATGACGCGGGTCGCCTCATCCAGCACTAGACACCCCACACGACGTCAGCGTTCTCTCTGGCGCTGCGTTGCATCAGCTCATGCAGCGGCCAGGCACGCTGGCGCAGCGACACGCCCTGGCGACGCGGCGGCGGCTCGCCCGCCGCCTTCGCAGCATCCATGGCGCGCTGGAACTGCGCCTCGTCGGCGGCGACGCCCTCCTCCAGTGCCTGCATCAAGGCCGGCAAGGCTGCCGCCTCGAGGATGCCCTGCGGCGCGGGCGGACGCCCCATCAAGCGCAACACGGCATCGGCCGAGTCGGCCATCATGATGACATCGGCGCCAGCCTTGGATTTGAAGCGGTAGAGCATGGCCGCATTGTGCGCGCCACGCGACGTCAACCGTTGGCCAGCCCCAGCCAGCCGGACGCAGGCGCGTCGACGACATGGCGGCGCGGACGCACCCGCTGCTCGAACTCGTCCGGCCGCAGCGGCTTGGCAAACAGGAAGCCCTGGAATTCATGGCAGCCGGCCTGGGCGAGGAAGTCGCGCTGGGCCTCCGTCTCCACGCCTTCGGCAATGACCTGCAGGCCCAGGGCCCGGCCCATCTGCACGATGGCGTTGGCGATGCCTACGTCACTCGCATCCCCCGGCAGTCCTTGCACGAAGCTGCGGTCGATCTTGAGGCGCTGGATCGGGAAGCGTTTCAGGTAGGCGAGCGATGAATAGCCGGTGCCGAAGTCGTCGATGGACAGCGTGACGCCCAGCGACGCCAGCGCGCGCATGCGGCGCAGGCCCTCCTCGGCATCGCCCAGGAGCACCCCCTCGGTCAGTTCCAGCTCCAGCATGCTGGCCGGCAGCATGGCCTCGTGCAGGGCCTCTGCGACGGTCTCGACGAAGTGCGCCTGCTGGAACTGCAAGGCCGACACGTTGACGGCCACCGGCATGCGCAGCCCACGGCTGAGCCAGTGGGCGGCTTGGGCCACCGCCTCGCGCAGCACCCAGTCGCCGATGGCGACGACGAAGCCGCTCTCCTCGGCCAGCGGGATGAACTCGGCCGGCGAGATGTCGCCACGCTGCGGATCGCGCCAGCGGATCAGCGCCTCGGCGCCGATGACGCGGTCACTTCCCAGCTCGACCTGGGGTTGATAGTGCAGCCGGAAGCGCCCCTCGGTGAGGGCCTGGCGCATGGCATGGTCCAGGCGCATGCGCGAAAGCAGGTCCACCTCCTTGCGCGGCACGTGGAAACGAAAGCCCGCACGTCCACTTTCCTTGACCCAGTGCATGGCGCGCTCGGCGCTGGCCATCAACTCGTCGGGCGTGCCGCCGTCGCCCGGGTAGAGCGCGATACCGCAGCTCGCGGTGACGGTGAAGCTCAAGGTATCGAAACTGAACGGTTCGGCCAGCAACTGCTGGACACGACGCGCAGTCGCTTCGGCCTCGAACATCTGAGCGTTGTCGATGAGCAGCGCGAACTCGTCGCCACCCAGGCGGGCCAGCGTGTCGTTCTCGCCGACGGCATCGCGAAGGCGTTCGACGACGTCCCGCAGCACGCGGTCACCGTAGCTGTGGCCCAGCGTGTCATTGATCTGCTTGAAGCGGTCCAGGTCCAGGTGCAGCAGCGCGAACACGGGCGACGGCTCGCCCGTGTCGACGGCGGCGATCTGCTGCACGATGCGGTCGGCCAGCGCGCGACGATTGGGCGCGCCAGTGAGCACATCGGAGCGGCCCAGTTCCTCAATGCGCTGGTGGGCGGCCAGCTTCTCACTCAGGTCGCGGAAGGAGAACACCCGGCCTATGGGCTCGCCGCGGCTCATCTGCGGCAGCGAAACCTGTTCCAGCACCCGGCCATCGGCCAAGCGCAGCATGTCGCTGGAACGCATCAGCGGCGCGTCCAACAGCGCCTCGATACGCAGCCGGTACTGCTCGCCATCCCGCATGACACGCTGCAGGCTCAGCCACAGGCCGGCATCGCCCGGCTCATGCAGCAAGCCGCCGGGCAGGCCCCACAGCTTGGCGAAACGGCGGTTGAAGCTGCGCACGCGGCCCGCCAGGTCGACGACGAGGATGCCATCGGCGGTGGATTCCAATGTCGCGCGCAACTCGGCCAGCAGGGTCTCGCGCTCGGCCTCGGCACGGCGGCGGCGCGTCTGGTCGTGCAACAGCACGAGCCAGTAGCGGTCACCTTCGGGCGTGTGGACGGGGCTGATGCTGCGGCTGACCCAGCGCGGCTGGCCATCGCTGTGCGTCAGGATGGTGTCGGAGCGGATGCGCGCGAAAGGGTCGCGAGCCGCGCCCTGCCAGAAGGCCTCGTCTTCCAACGACCCGCACAGCATGGCCGGCGGCTGCCCCAGGGCGCGTTCAGGCTTGAGTCCCAGCAGGCGCAGCGCAGCGCGATTGACGACGCTGACCGTGAGGCTCTCGCCATCCACCAGCCAGGCCGGTTCAGGCAGGCCCTCCAGCAGGGCGCCGATCACGGACGGCGCCTCGAAGAGGCGATGCAAGGCAGAACTTGCCTCGCGGCCGGCGTTCACGCGGCCAACTCCCCTGGCCCGGTCATCGCGGCGTCGAAGAAATAGGCGATGCGCGCCCGCGGGCTGAGGTAGTCCAGCGAAGGCCGTGGCAGGAACTGGGGCTTGAGGCTGCGCCGGATACCCAGGTCGGGCATCTCTTCGAGGTTGAGGACCAAAGCCTCATCCTTGGGCACCCTGACATCGTGAACCATGACGCGGGGCTTGAGCGGCCGCGCCGAGTTGACCGAAACGACCAGCGCGTAGCGATCATCCGTCAGCTGCACCGTGGAGCCAGGCGGGTAGACGCCCATCATGCGGATGAAGGCATTCAGCATGGTCGCGTCGAAACGGTTGCGCCCTTGCGCGAACATCAACGACAGCGCCTCGTGAGGTGTCATGGCCTTGGAGCTGATGAGCGGGTTGCACAGTCCGTCGAAGCGGTTCACCAACGCGACGATGCGGGCGCCAGTGCTCATGCGGTCCATATTGATGCGCTGCGGGAAACCACTGCCATCGGCATGTTCGTGGTGCTGCGCAATGATGAGCAGCGGGCCGGGCGACAGGCCCATGGCCTGGGCGATGGCCACACCCTTGGCGACATGCTGCTGATAGGCCTGGGTCTCGGCGGCCGTGAAGCTCTCGTCGCGGTGGCGCAGGCGGGCGGCGATCTCCAGCTTGCCGACATCGTGCAGCAGGGAGCCGACGCCCAGGTCCATCATCTCGTCGCGCCCCAGACCGAAAGCGCGCCCAAGCAGCAGCGCGATGATGCAGACGTTCAGCGCGTGCGCGGTGGAGCGATCGCCCGCGGACTCGTTCAGCAGGCGCATGTTGAGATCACCCTCGACCAGCATCTTGTCGAGCAGCGCGGCGGTCAGGCTCTCTGCCTGATTGCGCGCCTGGTGAGGATCGGACTGGACGTTGTCCAAGACGCCGCGGAAGCCATCGGCTGCCTCGCCATACTGCGCTTCGCAAAGTTGCAAGGCCTCGCGCTGAGAGGCCAGCGCGTGGCGATGCGCCTCGCGAGCCATGTCCTCGGGCGTGGGCTCTGTGGAGGCGGCGGCATCGACAGCGCCCCCGGCGAATCTGGGGGTCGCACCGGTGTCGGCGACGGCCTCGGCGTCAGCGGCGGGAAGGGGCCGCAATGACAGGTCGCTTTTAGCCGGACTCCAGCGCACCTGGGTCAGGCCGAGGCGGCGCAGGATCAACAGCTGGTCGCTGGAAGCGATCTTGAAACTCGATAGCGGGAAGGGATGCGACATCCAGCCCAGGTCCAGATGAATGAACATCCCGACGGTCAACTGGCTGACATCGATGAGCGGATCGCTTGTTCTATCCTGCATTCGTTCAACACCCGTGCACCCGGGCACCCCTCGGCCCGACCCCGTCTTCGGCACCACGCCGAAGTCCACGAGCCGGCCTCCTGCTATACGGCAAATCGACCTGTTGCACCTGCGGCAGGCTGGGAAAAATCCCTGCTGCGGCGCAGCGCGGAGCTTAGCGCCTGATCGTGACCGAATTTTCGAGGCTTTGTCGGGGCAAACGCGAAGGAATGCATGACCGGACGCTTGCGCGAAGGTCGTCTTGCTCTCGAAAGCAACACCCGCCGGTCGTCCGGCGCGGCTGGAACGGCGCCTCAGCGCCTTGCGTGGTGACGTGCAATCAGGTCGCGATACCAGTGCGCGCTGTCCTTGAGCAGGCGCCTCTGCGTCGCATAATCGACGTGGACAAGGCCGAAGCGCTTGTCGTAGCCAGAGTTCCACTCGAAGTTGTCCAGCAGGCTCCAGTAGAAGTAGCCTCGCACGTCGGCCCCCAGGCTCATGGCCGTGGCCAGGGCCTGCAGATGGCTGGACAGGTAGGCGATACGCTCAGCATCGGGGACGCGGGGCTCCGGGCCGTCCACGACACGGTCGGCATTGGCCATGCCGTTCTCGGTGATGAACATCGGCGGGGGGTTGTACTCCCGGGCAAGACGCACCAGGTGCTGGGCAAAGACCTCGGGCACGATCTCCCAACCCATGTCGGTGAACCCGCGCTTGCCCGGCCCCTTGACCGCCTTCCCCTCTGCATCGAAGAGGCTGCGGGTGTAGAAGTTGATCCCGAGGAAGTCCAGCGGCTGACGGATGCGCTCCAGGTCGCCGGCCTCAACCGTGGGCGCATCGGCGCCCACGAACTCGAAGGCGTCGGCTGGGTAGGCGCCACGGAAGATGGGGTCCATGTACCAGCGCACGTTCAGGCCGTCGTCGATGCGGGCGGCGCGGCGATCGGCCTCGGCCGGTGTGGCCGGGAAGGACGGCGTGTGGTTGAGGACGATACCCAGCCTGGTCTTGGTCACGGCGCGCATCGCCGCAATGGCCTCGCCGTGCGACAACATCAGATGGTGGGCCACCTGCAGGCTCTCG
>NZ_DASWYS010000115.1:0-26247 GCF_036404855.1 Roseateles sp. | reverse complement strand
GGCACCGACCCTGCCTACGGCCTGCCCGTCACCTGGATCGAAGCCCAGGACAAGGCCCATGCGCTGGGCCTCGGCTACCAGGTGGTGGACGTCGCCAGCACCATCGCTACCCACCTCTCCAAGGTCGTGCGCGAGCAATTGCCCGAGCTGCTGCGTTTCGACGACATCACGGCCCTGCAGGAGCGACTGGCGGCCCAGGCGCCCAAGCTGGCTGCCGCGCTGGACAAGGCCTACAGCCATGCTCAGCTGCTGAAGATCCTGCGTTTGCTGCTGGCCGAGGGCGTCTCCATCAAGGACATCGTGCCCATCGCGAGCACGCTGGTGGAGCATGCCGAGACCACCAAGGATCCCATCCTATTGGCCGCCGAGGTGCGCTGCACGCTGCGCCGCCAGTTGGTGGGCCAGTTGGGTGGCCCCACCGGCACGTTGCGCGTCTTCAACCTCGGCAGCGAGCTGGAGAACCTGCTGCTGGCCGCGCTGAACCAGGCCCGCCAGGGCAACGCCAAGGTGCCGCTGGACAGCTACCCCGTCGACCCGCAGCTGCTGGCCCAGCTGCAGCTGCACATGCCGGGTGCGCGCGACCAACTCAAGGCCCAGGGCGCATCGCCGGTGTTGCTGGTGATGCCGCAGATCCGTCCGCTGCTGGCCCGCTACGCGCGGCTGTTTGCGCCAGGGCTGGCCGTGCTGTCCTACAACGAAGTGCCGGAGCAGCGCGAGATCGCGGTGCTGGGATCGTTGGGCTGAGGTCCGCCGCCCGGCCCTGCCTCGCGGCATGCTGGCCGGTCCGGGAGACGCCGGACACCGCGGGCCGATATGCGGCACGCGCATGCGCTGCTGCGAATCGCTTCGTTCCGCCACGCGGTGCTGCCGAGCACACTGGCCTCTCCCAGACAGGAGAGCCCATGAGCATCACCGCCATCAACGTCCGCAACCAGTTCCGCGGCACCATCAAGGAAATCATCGAAGGCCCGGTCGTGTCGGAGGTCGACGTGGTCACGCGCCATGGTGACGTCGTCACCTCGGTCATCACGACGCGATCGGTCAAGGACCTCGGCCTGGAGGTCGGCCGCGAGGTCGTCGCCCTGGTCAAGTCCACGGAAGTGTCGATCGCGACGCTCTGAGCCATGGCCTACAAGGCGCCGCGCGTCCTCATCATCCCCGGGCTGCACGACAGCGGTCCGGCGCACTGGCAGACCTGGCTGCAAGGCCAGTACCGCGACGCCCGCCGCGTCACGCAGCGCGACCCCAGCCGCCCCGAACTGGAGCGCTGGGCCGAGCGAATCCAGCGCACGCTGGAGGTGGCGGGCGGCGGCGAATGGCTGGCCGTCGCGCACAGCTTCGGCTGCCTGGCCCTGGCCCGGCATCTGGCGGACACGCCCGGCTCGCCCATCCGCGAAGCCCTGTTCGTGGCGCCGGCCGAGCCGGACAAGTTCGGCATCGCCGAAGCCCTGCCCCACCAGCGCCTGCCGCGCCGCTCCCGGCTGATCGCCAGCAGCACCGACCCGTGGATGAGCGCCGCCAGCGCCGCGCGCTGGGCCCACCGCTGGGGTTCGAGCTACAGCAATCTCGGCCCGGTCGGCCACATCAACGCCGAGGCGGGATTCGGCCCGCTGCCGCTGGCCAAGAGCTGGATCGAGGCTGCCCGCTCGCGCGCTGCCGCCGAGCAGCGGCCGAGCCACGCCGAGTTCCGAGAGTGGGCCTTCGCCGTCTAGAAGCCGCAAGCGCGACACCCGTGGAGGATGACCGAGCTGTGCAATGACAGCCCGATGCACCCGTGCGTTTCGGACGGGTGCTGTCTAGCTCAGCGTTGCTCTGAACACGGCCAACGTGCGTTCCCATGCCAGCTGCGCCGCCGCAGGGTCGTAGCGCGGCGTCGTGTCGTTGTTGAAGCCATGCTGGGTGCCGGGGTAACTGAACCTCTCGTAGCGCACGCCAGCCGCCTTCAGCGCGGCCTCGTAGGCGGGCCAGGCGGCATTGGTGCGTTCGTCGTTGGCGGCGTAGTGAAGCAGCAGCCGCGCCTTGATGCGCGGCACGTCCTCCACCGCCGGCACACCGCCGTAGAAGGGCACGGCCACGGCCAGATCCGGCAACTGCGTGGCCACATGATTTGCCAGGCTGCCCCCCCAGCAAAAGCCCACGACGCCCAGCTTGCCGTTGGCGTCCTGCAGCGCCAGCAGGCCGCGCGCTGCGGCCACGATGTCGGCGCGCGCCTTGGCCGGATCCAGTTTGGCGAACAGGGCACGCGCCTCGTCCTCGTTGCCAGGGTAGCCGCCCAGCGGTGTCAGCGCGTCGGGCGCGTAAGCCACGTAGCCGGCCAGCGCGACGCGGCGGGCGATGTCCTCGATGTGGGGATTGAGGCCGCGGTTCTCGTGCACGACCAGCACGGCCGGCAGCTTGCCGGCGGCTCCGGCTGGCTTGGCCAGATAACCCTGCACCTGTCCGTTGCCCAAGGGGGACTCGAAGGCCTGCCGCCGCGTGGCCAGGCGCACATCGTCGGGTTTGACCTGCTGAGCCGCCGCGAAATCGGGACACAGGGCGGCCAGCAGCGCCGCGGCGGCCGCGGGTCCGCCGCTGAAGGTGGCCGCCTGTTCCAGGAAGCCGCGCCGGCTCAGCTCGCCGTGCACGTAGCGGTCGAACAGCGGCCAGGCCTGGGAGGGGATGTCGGTCGGGTGCGTCACGGCAGGCGTCCTTATATGTAGAAGTGCCGACTTTAGTGGGCCCACCCCTCAAGAACCGAATATCGATATCGCGAATCGTTCGACGACAGAAAGGGCCATCGTTCCCAGAATCGCAGCGCATGAACTTCCAGCAGCTCCGGTCCGTCCGCGAGGCCCAGCGCCGCGGCTTCAATCTCACAGAGGTGGCCCAGGCCCTGCATACGTCGCAGCCTGGCGTCAGCCGCCAGATTCGCGAACTCGAGGAGGAACTCGGCATCGAGCTGTTCGTGCGCGTCGGCAAGCGGCTCACCGGGCTGACCGAGCCCGGTGAGCATGTTCTGCCCGTCGTCGAGCGCCTGCTGCTGGAGGCCGAGAACCTCAAGCGCGCAGCCGGCGACTTCGCCAGCGCCGGCAGCGGCCGGTTGCGCATCGCTGCCACCCACAGTCAGGCGCGCTACGCTCTGCCACCGGCCGTCCGCGACTTCCGCGCCCATCATCCCGACGTCAGCCTGCATCTGCAGCAAGGCTCGCCACGCCAGATCGCCCGCCTGCTGCTGGACGGCGAGGCCGACGTGGGCATCGCCACCGAAGCGCTGGCGCAGTACCCGGAACTGGTCGCCCTGCCCTGCTACCGCTGGACGCACTCGGTGGTCGTGCCGCCCGGCCACCCGCTGCTGGATGGCCCGCTGACGCTGGCCCGCGTGGCCCAGTTTCCCATCGTCACCTACGAGCCTGGCTACACCGGCCGCTCCCATATCGACGACGCCTTCGCCGCCGCCCAGCTCACGCCCCACATCGTGCTCAGCGCGATGGATGCGGACGTCATCAAGACCTATGTGGAGCTGGGCCTGGGCGTGGGCATCGTCGCGGCGATCGCCTTCGACGAAGAGCGCGACCGCCATCTGCGCGCCATCGATGCCCGCCATCTGTTCGCCGACAACATGACGCGCCTGGCCGTGCGGCGCAGCGCCTACCTGCGCGACTACGTCTACGAGTTCATCCAGACCTTCGCCTCGCCGCTCAAGCGCGAGGTCGTCGACGCGGCCCGTCACGAGGTGCCCCCGGCCGAGCCCGTGCTGGCTTGGTCGAAGGCCGCATGAGCTCGGACGGTCTTGTTCTTTGCCCCCCACCTCCCTCCTCCCTAGAGTGAACCGCTCCCTCCCCAACTCGAAAACCATGCGCCGCCTCCTCACTTCCCTATCCCTCGCCGTTGCCGTCGGCGCCTCCTTCCCCGCGCTGGCCCAGACCTCGTTGCTCAACGTCTCCTACGATCCGACGCGCGAGCTGTACCAGGACTTCAACAAGGCCTTCGCCGCCAACTGGAAGGCGAAGTCCGGCGAGACCGTCACCATCAAGGCATCGCACGGTGGTTCCGGCAAGCAGGCCCGCTCGGTCATCGACGGCCTGGAAGCCGACGTCGTGACGCTGGCCCTGGCCTATGACATCGACGCCCTGGCCGACCGCAACCTGCTGGGGCTGGACTGGCAGAAGAAGCTGCCAAACAACTCCACGCCCTACACCTCCACCATCGTCTTCCTGGTGCGCAAGGGCAACCCCAAGCACATCAACAACTGGCCGGACCTGGCGCGTTCCGGCGTGGAAGTCATCACCCCCAATCCCAAGACCAGCGGCGGCGCGCGCTGGAACTACCTGGCAGCCTGGGCCTTCGCGCTCAAGCAGCCGGGGGGCACAACTGACTCCGCCAAGGCCTTCGTCAAGCGCATCTACGGCAACACCAAGGTGCTGGACTCCGGCGCCCGCGGCGCGACGACGACCTTCGTCGAGCGCGGCATCGGCGACGTGCTGATCGCCTGGGAGAACGAGGCCTACCTGGCCGTGAAGGAACTCGGCAAGGACAAGTTCGAGATCGTCACCCCGTCCATCTCCATCCTGGCCGAGCCGCCGGTGGCCATCGTCGACAAGGTCGTGGACAAGCGCGGCACGCGCAAGCAGGCCCAGGCCTACCTCGATTACCTGTACAGCCCCGAAGGCCAGGAGATCGCCGCGCGCAACTTCTACCGCCCGCGCGATCCCAAGGTGGCGGCCAAGTACACCAAGCAGTTCGCCAACGTGAAGCTCTTCACCATCGATGAAGCCTTCGGCGGCTGGCGCCTGGCGCAGAAGACCCATTTCGACGATGGTGGCGTGTTCGACCAGATCTACACGCCCGGCGCGAAGTAACGCCACAGTTGGCCGGCGCCCACAGGATGTGAAGTCTTGTTGCGCTGGTCATCCCGGCCTCGACAACCGGCGTTGAGCGGCCTCATCATGAGGCCGCCATGAGAAACCTCGCGCTCAGCACCGCTCTCTTCCTCGGCCTGGCGGGTTGCGCCAGCGTGCCACCGCCTGCCCACGGTCCAGCCCAAGACGCGCTCTGGCTGGACCGTCTCACTTGGGGCGCCAGCAGCGCCGACCTCGCCGCCCTGCGCAGCAAGGGTCGCGAGGCCTGGCTGGACGCCCAGCTCCAGCCCCCGGCCCCCGCGGCATTGCCTTCGGCCGCACAGGCCCAGATCCAGGGCCTCTCGGTCACACGGCAGGAACTGCTGCCGCTGGTGCAGGCCATGGAGGCCCAGCGCAAGGCCGCTGACGCGCTGACCGACGACATGGCCAAGGCCGAGGCGCAAAAGGGCTACCAGCAGGCCATGACCCGACTGGCCCGCGAGGCTTCGGCACGCCAACTGCTGAACGCGCTGTACTCGCCCAACCAGCTTCAGGAGCAGATGACCTGGTTCTGGTTCAACCACTTCAACGTCCACCAGTACAAGAACAACCTGCGCGTCATGGTGGGCGACTACGAGCAGGGCCTGCGCGAACGCTCGCTCGGGACCTTCCGCGAGCTGCTGGGCTACACGGCGCACCACCCGGCCATGCTGCGCTATCTCGACAACGAGCAGAACGCCGCGAACCGAATCAATGAAAACTACGCACGCGAGCTGCTCGAGCTGCATACGCTGGGCGTGGGTGGTGGCTACGGCCAGCGCGACGTGCAGGAACTGGCCCGTGTGCTGACCGGCCTGGGCGTGAATCTGACCGACAACAAGCCCAAGCTCAAGCCAGCCCAGGAAGCCCTGTACCGCCGGGCCGGCCTGATGGAGTTCAATCCCGCGCGGCACGACTTCGGCGACAAGACGCTCCTGGGCATCACCGTCAAGGGCCAGGGCTACGCCGAGCTGGACCAGGTGCTGGATCTGCTGGCCCGCCACCCGAGCACGGCGCGCTTCGTGTCCCGCAAGCTGGCCCAGTACTTCGTTGCGGATGAGCCGCCGCCGGCGCTGGTGGAGCGCATGGCCGAGCGCTGGCAACAAAGCGATGGACGCATCGCCGAGGTGTTGCGCGCCATGGTGGGCTCGCCCGAGTTCGAGGCTTCCCTCGGCCGCAAGTTCAAGGACCCGACGCACTACGTCGTCTCGGCCGTTCGCCTGGCCTATGCCGACAAAGTCGTGCTGAACACCGGCCCCATGATCGGCTGGCTCTACCGCCTCGGCCAGGCCCCCTACAACCGCCAGACGCCGGACGGCTACCCATTGGACGAGAGCGCCTGGGCCGGGCCCGGCCAGATGACTACGCGCTTCGAGATCGCGCGCGCCATCGGCAGCGGCAGTGCGGGCCTGTTCAAGGCGGAGGGCGAGGCCAAGGACAGGCCGGCCTTCCCGCAGATCGCCCACCCGCTGTACTACGACGGCATCGCACCGCGCCTGGCGTCCGCCACCCAGCAGGCCCTGGCCCAGGCCACCTCCCCGCAGGAATGGAACACCTACCTGCTCGCCTCCCCCGACTTCATGCACCGGTGATGCCATGAAACGCCGCCATCTGCTCCAACTCGGCCTCGGTGCCGCACTGCCCCCGCAGCTCTGGGCCGCCTCGTCGGACGCGCCGCGCCTGCTGGTGGTCTTCCTGCGCGGTGCCTACGACGCGGCCAATCTGCTGGTGCCGACCGCGTCGAGCTTCTACTACGAGGCCCGGCCCAACATCGCCATCGCCAAGACCGCGGCCCTGCCGCTGGACACGAACTGGGGCTTGGCGCCTGCATTGGCCGACACCATCCACCCGCTGTGGCTGAAGAACCAGGCGGCTTTCGTGCCCTTCGCCGGCACCAATGACGTTTCGCGCAGCCATTTCGAGACCCAGGACCACATCGAGCTAGGCCAGCCCGACGAGGGCGCTCGAGACTTCCGCAGCGGCTTCATGAACCGCCTGGCCGGCGTGCTGGGCGCCGGCGGGGTCACCAGCTCCCGGCTGGAGGCCATGGCCTTCACCGATCAGGTGCCGCTGATCCTGCGCGGCGACTTGCCAGTGGCCAACCAGGCCTTGCGCGACCTCGGCAAACCGGCCATCAGCGCGGCTCAGGCCCAGGTCATCGCCGACATGTATGCGCACACCCGTCTGGCCGGGGTGGTTCGCGGTGGCTTCGAGGTGCGCGACGAGGTCTCGCGCGAGATGGCCGGAGAGATGGAGGCTGCCAGCCGCGGCGCCATCGCGGCCAAGGGATTTGCGCTGGAGGCCCGTCGCGTTGCGCGGCTGATGCGTGAGCGCGTGATGCTGGGCTTCATCGACGTCGGTGGGTGGGACACCCACGTCGGACAGGGCGGCGCCACGGGCCAGCTCGCCAACCGGCTCGGCGAGCTTGGCAAAGGCCTCGCGCTGTTCGCCGACGAGATGGGGCCGCAGTGGAACAACACCGTGGTGGTGGTGGTCAGCGAGTTCGGCCGCACGTTCCGCGAGAACGGCAACCGGGGCACCGACCACGGGCACGGCAGTGCCTACTGGGTGCTGGGCGGCGGCGTGAAGGGGGGGCGCATCGCCGGCGAGCAGGTGGAAGTCAAGGCCGCCACGATGTTCCAGAACCGCGACTATCCGGTGCTCAACGAGTACCGCGCGGTGTTTGGTGGTCTGATGCGCCGCATGTACGGCCTGAACGACGCGCAACTGGCCACGGTCTTCCCCGGGGCCAGCGCTCGCGATCTCGGCTTGGCTTAGGCGGACTTCACCCAGCGGTCCACGACCACCTTCACGCGCTCGCCGAAGTACTTGGCCGTGGCAATATCGCCGGGCACCATTTCCTCGGTCGAGGCGTCGCTGGGCGTCTGGGTGATGAGGCCGGCGTAACCGCCGAGGTTGTTGATGTCATCGCGCGTGGCGGCCTTGTGGTTGGGTGCCTTCGAACCCATGCCCACCCAGATCATGCCGTGCTGCTGGCTCAGCGTGTGCAGGTACTGCATGCTGCCCTGCTTGTCACCGTTGAGGGTGGCCGAGTTGGTGAAACCGGCGGCGATCTTGTCCTTCCACAGCTGGGCGTACCAGGGCTTGCTGCTGGCGTCGGCCACCTTCTTGAACTGCCAGCTCACGCCGCCCATGTAGGTGGGCGTACCGAAGATGATCGCGTCGGCCTCGGCCAGCGCGGCCCAGTCGGCTTCGGAGATGTTGCCCTCGGCGTCGATGGGCATCAGCTGCGCGCCGGCCGCGCCGGCGACGGCCTCTGCGACCTTCTTGGTGTGGCCGTAGCCGGAATGGTAGAGAACGACGATCTTGCTCATGGGTGTTTCCTTGGAGTGAGGGCTGAGGGACTTCAGGCGGCCAGGTCAAAGACCAGAACTTCGGCGTCCTTGCCGGCCGTCAAGGCGAGGCGCGATGTTTCGCGAAGCTGCAAGGCATCACCTGCCGTCAGGTCTTGCCCATTTGCGGTAAGCGAACCGCGCACCAGGTGCACATAGGCGATGCGGCCCGGCGCCAGATCGATCTCGGCGGATTCGCTGCCATCGAACAGGCCGGCATACAGTCGTGCATCGGCATGGATGGTCACGGCGCCGCCAGCACCATCGTTGGCCGCCACAAGGCGCAGCTGGCCGCGCTTGGAAGCGGCGTCGAAGTGCTTCTGCTCGTAGCTCGGCGCGATGCCGCGCGCATCCGGCTGGATCCAGATCTGCAGGAAATGCGTCGTCTGGTCCTTGGCATGGTTGAACTCGCTGTGCATGACGCCGGTGCCAGCGCTCATGCGCTGCACGTCGCCGGGACGGATCACGCCAGAGTTGGCGGCGCCCTTCTCGCCGTTGCCCATGCTGTCCTTGTGCGCCAGCTCGCCCGAGAGCACGTAGCTGATGATCTCCATGTCGCGATGGCCGTGGGTGCCGAAGCCGGTGCCCGGGGCGATCTTGTCCTCGTTGATGACACGCAACGCGCCGAAACCCATGCGGGCCGGGTCGTAGTAGTCGGCGAAGGAGAAGCTGTGGAAGGACTTCAGCCAGCCATGGTCGGCATAGCCACGGTCGGCGGACTTGATCAGTTGCAGCATGTTCGGTCTCCTTGGCGGTTGCAATGAAGTCAATGTAGGAGCCATGGACCCGGCCATCGATGAGCCGCCTGCTAGGCATCATTCAAATAGACTGAACGCATGCCAACCTCCCACGACAAGCGCCGCGCACTGACCCCCGAGGCCCTGTCCATGATGGACACCATCGCCCGCACCGGCAGCTTTGCCGCCGCCGCGCGCGAGATGGGTCGCGTGCCCTCGGCGCTGACCTATTCCGTGCGCCAGCTGGAGGACGCGCTGGACGTGCTGCTCTTCGACCGAAGCTCCCGCCAGGCCGTGCTGACCTCGGCCGGCCAGGAGCTGCTGCACGAAGGCCGGCGTCTGCTGCAAGAGCTGGACGCCGTCGCCAACCGCGTGCGTCGCATCGCCACCGGCTGGGAGAGCGAGCTGACACTAGCCGTGGACGATGCCGTCGCCCGTCGGGCCCTCTTCGATCTGATGGAAGCCTTCTACGCCGAGAGCATCGACGGCGGCGGCCCGCCGCCCACCCGGCTCAAGCTGCGCGTGGAGGTGCTGGCCGGCACCTGGGAGGCCCTGCTGCATGGACAGGCCGACGTGGCCATCGGCGTGCCGGCGCAGCAACTGCCCAGCAGCAACATCCATTGCGAGGTGGGCGGAGAGCTGGAGTTCGCCTTCTGCATCGCGCCCCACCACCCGCTGGCCGCCCTGGCCGAGCCCTTGAGTGCCAGCCAGATCGCCGAACACCGCATCATTGCGGTCGCCGACAGCGCGCGGCTGCTCGCCCCCCTCACCGTCGGCCTGCTGCCGGGCCAGGACGTGCTGACCGTGCCGTCGCTGGCCACCAAGCTGGAGGCCATGATGCGCGGCCTGGGCTGTGGCTCGCTCCCCCTGCCCATGGTGAGGCGCCACATCGAGGCCGGCCGCCTGGTGCGCAAAGCCACTTACGAGGGCCGCCGCGCCAGCCTGATGCACTATGCGTGGCGCGACACCGGCCAGACCCCCGGCAAGGCGCTGGCCTGGTGGATCGACAAACTGCGCGGCCCCGCCACGCAGCGGGCCCTGCTGGAACAGCACGAAGGCCTGCTGCTGTGAGCACCTATCGGGGTCGCTTCGCGCCCTCGCCGACCGGGCCGCTGCACGCCGGCTCGCTGGTCGCCGCGCTGGCCAGTTGGCTGGACGCGCGCGCACACGGCGGCCAGTGGCTGGTGCGCATCGAGGACGTCGACGGCCCGCGCTGCCCGCCGGGTATGGACACGCTCATCCTCGGCCAGCTTGCCGCGCTGGGGTTGCTGCCCGACGAGCCGCCCCTCTGGCAATCCCGCCGCGGCGACCGCTACCAGGCCGGGCTGGACCGTCTGATCGCCTCGGGCCACGCGTACGGCTGCGCCTGCACGCGCGCGGAGATCGCTGCCGCGATCGGCCCGCGCGCCAAGCATGGCGAACTGGTCTACCCGGGCACCTGCCGCCAGGGCACCCACGGCCGCCCGGTGCGTGCCTGGCGCCTGCGCGTCCACGGGCGCGTGGACTGGGAGGACCGCCGCCTCGGCCCGCAGTCGCAGGACCTTGAGGCCGAGGTCGGCGACTTCGTGCTCAAGCGTGCCGACGGCCTCTGGGCCTACCAGTTGGCCGTCGTCATCGACGACGCGGAGGCGGGCATCACCGACGTCGTGCGCGGCGAGGACCTGGCCGACAACACGCCGCGCCAGATCGCGCTTCAGCGGTGCCTGGGCCTGCCCACGCCGCGCTATCTGCACACGCCGCTGGTGCTGGCGGCGGACGGGCACAAGCTGTCCAAGCAGAACGGCGCGGCGGCGCTGGACCTGGGCGATCCGCCAGCCCGTCTGCGCGAGGCCGCGGCCCACCTGGGCTTGCATCTGCACACCTGCGAACCGCTGGCCGAAGCGGTGCCGCAATGGCGAGCGGCGACAATGCCGGCATTCACCCATCTGAAGGATTTCCCATGAACACCACGCCCAGCGGCCTGCAGTACGAAGACAGCGTCGAAGGCGACGGCAAGCAGGCAGCGGCCGGCCACGACGTCACCGTCCACTACACCGGCTGGCTCTGGGTCGACGGCGCCCGCACGACGAAGTTCGACTCCAGTCTCGACCGACGCGACCCCTTCGAGTTCGAGCTCGGCGCCGGCATGGTCATCCGTGGCTGGGACGAAGGCGTGCAGGGCATGAAGATCGGTGGCAAGCGCACTCTGATCATCCCGGCGCAGCTCGGCTATGGCGCGCGTGGCGCCGGCGGCGTGATTCCGCCCAACGCCACGCTGTGCTTCGAGGTCGAACTGCTGGGCCTGGCCGGCGGCCCCGAACCGGTGGAGCTGAACCTGCACACGACGTCCAGCGGACTGCAGTACGAGGACCGTAGCGTCGGCGAAGGCGCCGAAGCCGCCAAGGGCCAGCGCGTGTCGGTGCACTACACCGGCTGGCTCTACAAGGATGGCATGAAGGGCAAGAAGTTCGACTCCAGCAAGGACCGCGGCCAGCCTTTTAAGTTCAAGCTCGGTGGCGGCGAGGTCATCGCCGGCTGGGACGAGGGCGTGCAGGGCATGAAGGTGGGCGGCACACGCATGCTGGTGCTCCCGCCCGAGCTGGGCTACGGTGCGCACGGCGCCGGCGGCGTGATCCCGCCGAACGCGACCCTGCTGTTCGAGGTCGAACTGCTGGCGGTTTGACCGAAGTCAATTCCGGGGACGGTGCGGCTGCTGACAAGCGCCTGTCATTCGAGGATGCTTTGATCCAGTCCGTAAACGCATCCAGAGCACACCATGTCGATTGACCAGCGCCGCTTCCCCCGCGTCGAGTTCTTCCTCGTCCCCGACGAGCATGAGCAGTTGCCGGTGTGGGTCATCAAGCCCGAAGACCTGTCGGAGGCGCGCGGCGGTGTCGTGGTCAATCTCAGCGAGGCCGGCCTGCAGATCCTGGCGGCGGCCGAGCCGGCGCTGGATGCCCAGCACTACGAGATGCGGCAGCTGCTGGGCGAGGATGAGGGTGTGCCGCTGTTCAGCGCCGACGTGCGCCGGGTCTGGAGCAGGCCTCTGAGCCGTATCGTGCAACTCTGCGGCTTCGAGTTCGAGACGCCCAACTCCCAGGCCGAGGAGTTCCTGATGGCGCAGACGGCGCAGATCACCGCCCGCAAATGGGTGCGCTGCGTGCTCGTGGAGCGGATGGCCGCGCTCGCCTAGGAAGCCATGCCCGGGGCCACGCTGGCGCCCCGCAGGGAACTGGGTTAGCGTGCGCGCGGGGCCGGCACGGCCTCGTCTGCCATCTCTTCCATGATCGAAACCGAGCAGTTGCTGCGTTACTGGACCCTGCCGCAATGGCAGGCCAATCTGCTGGTGCTGATGCACCTCGTCGGCGCCGGATTGCTGGGCCTCATGCTGGGCTACGAG
Source organism: Roseateles sp. (assembly GCF_036404855.1). Taxonomy (GTDB): domain Bacteria; phylum Pseudomonadota; class Gammaproteobacteria; order Burkholderiales; family Burkholderiaceae_C; genus Pelomonas. The sequence goes on along the minus strand of NZ_DASWYS010000115.1, from coordinate 13,922 downwards.
CGCGCCTTCCACGGCCGCGCGGCCGGCATGCGTACCTACGCCCTCGTTTGCATGGCCTCCACCGCCGTCATCGTGCTGCTGGGCCTGCCGCATCAGTGGTTCGGCGGCACCGGGGCGGCCGTGGTTCCGCCCCTGATGGACCCGACACGCGTCATCCAGGGCGTCGTCACCGGTATCGGCTTCCTGTGCGCCGGCGTCATCATGCGAGAGGGCATGAACATCTCCGGCCTGACGACGGCAGCCTCGCTCTGGGCCGCCTCGGCCATCGGCATCCTGGTGGGCATGGGCTTCTATTTCGCGGCCATCGCGCTGACGCTGCTGTGCGCCTCGCTGATGATGTGGGGCGCCAAGCTCGAAGCCGCCCTGCCCTCCCATCCGGCCATCGCCGTGCAGCTGCAGGGCCAGCCGGGACGCAGCTTCGAGCAGGCCGAGCTGGTCGCCTTCACGGGGGCGCTGGGCTACGACTTCGCGCCGGGCTCCGTCAGCATCGAATGCACGAACGATTGCCAGGAGTGGCGCTTCGTCTGCACCGCGCGGCGAAACTACCGCGGCGAGACGCTTTCCCGCTTTGCCAGCCGTCTGCCCGAGCTGCCCGGCCTGGCCGGCTACCGCGTCACGCACGCTCGCAACTGAGGCGGCGGCGATGCGTCCGCTGATGCGCTTCCCCACGGCGGTCCCGCGGGATCCGGCCGTGCAGGCATGGCTGGACAACCACGCCGACACGCTGGGCGCCATCGCCGGGCAGTGGTTCACGGCATTGCGCCGCAGTGGCAGCGACGTGCGGGAGCTGCTGCACGACGGCATGCCTACCGCCTGCGTGGGCGATGCGGCCTTCGCCTACGTCAACGCCTTCAAGGCCCACGTCAACGTCGGCTTCTTCTGCGGCGCCGAGCTTCCGGACCCGGCGCGCCTGCTGCAGGGCACCGGCAGGTTCATGCGCCACGTCAAGCTCTGGCCCGACGTCGCCACCGACGCAGCGGCACTGGCGACGCTCATCGCGACGGCCCATGCCGATGCCAAGGCCCGCCTGCTGGCCGAGGGCACCGCGCCGCGCCAAGCCTGACCGACAGCTGTCGACCTCCATAACAGTTGGGATGCGATCGGCATGCGCCCCGCGCACATTGCGGGCGTTGCGATGCGCAACGCATGCGGGAGAAACGCAATGGCAGGACATGGATCGCGGCCGCTGCGCGGCCTTGAAAGCACCGGACAGTCCAGTGCCGGCACGGCGAAGTTCGGCCGGCTGTTCCGCTGGCTGGAGCCGGCCGCAGCACCGCTGAACCCGATGCAGGAGCAGGAGCTGCGCGACACGCTCGCCGAGCTGGCCGGGCTGATGGTGACCTCCGAGTTCCAGAACAACGTCAAGGACGGCAAGTCGCCCGACGCGCCCATCACGGAAAGAGAGCCGGATGACGAGAGTCCCGACATCCCGGCCGGCTACACCTATCTCGGCCAGTTCATCGACCACGACGTCACGTTCGACCCCGCCTCGTCGCTGCAGCGCATGAACGACCCGGACGCGCTGGAAGACTTCCGCACGCCGCGGCTGGACCTCGACTGCCTGTACGGGCGCGGTCCGTCCGATCAGCCGTATCTGTACGAAAAGCCTTCACGCGGCAAGTTCATCCTCGGACCCGACGTCGGAGTACAGGGCATGCACCGACCCGATCTGCAACGCACCGGCGACAGGACGGCGCTGATCGGCGACAAGCGCAACGACGAGAACAAGATCGTGGCGCAGATCCAGGCACTGTTCCTGAGGTTCCACAACAAGGTCTATGACAAGCTCGCCCCCGGCTTCAAGCCGGGTGAGGGAGACGCCCATTTCAACGAGACGCAGCGCATCGTGCGCTGGTGCTACCAGTGGATCGTGCTCAACGATTTCCTGCCCCGCGTCTGCGATCCCCGCATCGTCGAATCGCTGATGCCGCTTCCCGGCGAGCGCACCCCCCGATTGCAGTTCTACCAACCGCATGGCGGCACGGCCTACATCCCGGTGGAATTCTCCGTCGCGGCCTACCGTTTCGGCCACTCCATGGTGCGCCCGAGCTACTCGCTCAACGACAACGTCCTTAGCGGCACCAGCCACTTCAACGGAACGCCCTTCGCCCGCATCCCCATCTTTCCGTTCCCCTCGCGCAATCCGCAGACGGGCCAACCCCTGCCGCGCCAGGCGACGGACTCCATGGCAGGCTTTGGCGAAGCCCTTCCCGCGGCCTGGGGCATCGACTGGCACTTCTTCTTCGGCACGCCCAACACGCACGCCCCGGGCAGCCAGCAGATCCCGCAGCCCAGCTACCGCATCGATGCCTCCCTGGTCGACCCGCTGCTGGACCTGCCGGAGTTCGCCACCGAACCCACGCCCTTCCGCTCACTGGCCTTTCGCAACCTGCAGCGCGGGGTCAGCATGGGCCTGCCGTCCGGCCAGGGCGTCGCGCGCATGATGGGCGTGGAACACGACCGCATCCTGAACGACGAACAGCTCTGGACCGTCTGCAGCAAGGGCGAGGAGATCCAGCCCTGGGCCGAAGGCGCCGACTTCTTCGCGAAGGACCGCAGCCAGCGCTGGCTAAGTGGCGCCGCCCCGCTGTGGTACTACATCCTGAAGGAGGCGGAGGTCATGAATCATGGCCGCCACCTCGGCGACGTGGGCAGCCGCATCGTCGCCGAGACGCTGATCGGCCTGGCTTGGCACGACCACTACAGCTACCTGTTCCAGATGCCGCGCTGGGATCCGTCGCAGGAACTGCTGGGACTGCCGGCCCGCCCCGACATGCTGGCGTTGACGCAGTGGATTGACGCGCCCTAGGCGTCCTCGATCGCCGGGTACTCGCCCAGCCCGTCCGGCCACGGCGTCAGGATCTCGAAGCCGTTGGCCGTCACGGTCACCATGTGCTCCCACTGGGCCGACAGCGACCGGTCACGCGTGACGACGGTCCAGCCGTCGTTCAGCTCGCGGATGGCGGCCGTGCCGGCGTTGAGCATGGGCTCGATCGTGAAGATCATGCCTTCCTGCAACTTCAGTCCTTCGCCCGGTCGACCGAAATGGTTGACGTGAGGATCGTCGTGATAGACGTCGCCGATGCCGTGGCCGCCGTACTCACGCACCACGCTGAAGCCGGCCGCCTGGGCCACCTTCTGGATGGCGTGACCCACGTCACCCAGCGTCGCCCCCGGACGCACCTGGCGGATGCCGGCGCGCAGGGCCTCGTAGGTCGTCATCACCAGCCGACGCGCCAGCACGTTGGTCTCGCCGACGATGAACATGCGGCTGCTGTCGCCAAACCAGCCGTCCTTGGTCAGCGTGACGTCCACGTTGACGATGTCGCCCTTCTTGAGCCGCTTGTCCTTTGACGGGATGCCATGGCAGACGACATGGTTGGGCGAGATGCACGCTGTCTTCGGGAAGCCGTGATAGCCCACGTTGGACGGGGTGCACTTCAGCGTATTGACGATGTAGTCATGGCAGAAATCGTCCAGTTCCTCGGTCGTCACGCCCGGCTGCACGTGCGGCTTCAGCATCGCAAGCACCTCGGCGATCAGATGCCCGGCCTCGCGGGCCTTCGCCACCTCGGCGGGCGTACGCAGCTTGAGGCTCTTCATGCACGACCTTCCCGCGTGCCCGTCTTGGCCTTGGGGGCCTGAGCCCAGCCCGCCAGACGCGCCAGGTCCAGGCCACCCTCCTGCTCGGCGCGGATCAGCAACTGGCAGATCTCGCTGTGGCTCAACTGCGGATGCAGTTCAGCCAGCATGCCGATTCGCATCCAGTGCTCGGCCTGGGCGTTGATGGAGCGCGACAAGGCCTGGCTGGCCACTCGCAGGCTTTCGTGCAGCGGTTCGGAGATTTTGACGATTCCCATACCGCCACTATATACGATTTATATACGAAACATATATACACCAGGCCCACGAAGCAGAACGTTCTAGAGTCAGGGTCATGCGCCCCGTCGTCGCCCTCGCTACCTGGCTCACCCTCGCCGTGTCGAGCGCACTCGCCGCGCCGCCCGCACCGGTTCGCGCCGTCGTCAGCGCCCTGAGCGCAGACTGCCGGGCCGCTGGCGGCAAGCCAGGGGCCTCGCCCGGCCTCATCAGCGCCGTCGACGTGGACGGCGACGGCAGGGACGATCACGTGATCTACACCGGGGCCTTCGAATGCGAAGGCGCGGAGTCCTTGTTCGGGGGCACGGGAGGCGGGTCGGTGCAGGTCTTCCTCAGCACGGCACAGGGCGGTGCAAAGCCTGTCTTCGAGCATGGCGCCGTGGGGCTGCGCGCGCAGCAGCGCAACCTTTGGCTGGCCGTCGGCGGCGCCCTATGCGGGCAGAAGGTCACCGAGGACACGCCGCGCAGCGCGATGCAGGCCTGCTGGCGCCCGCTGCAATGGGATGCCAGGCGCAGGATGCTCGAATTCGGCCCGCTGTCCAGCGTGCAGCGCTACCCGTGACCGGTCGGGTCGGCAACTCGGCTCAGCGCACCACCGCGGCCTCGTAGACCGTCAGGAACTCCGCCGGCATGCGCCGCGGCTTGCCGCTGCTGATCTCGATGCAGACCAGCGCCCAGCGTCCACGCACCAGCGTGACGCCGTCGCTGGCACGGCGCAGCTGGAAGCGCCGCTCCATCGTCAGCTTGCCGTCGCTGGCAGTCAGCCAGGTGCCCAGCACCAGCGCCTCGCCCTCGAACGACGGCAGCAGGTAGTCGTAGTGCCCTTCACGGATCGCCATCGCGCGGTCCAGGCGGCGGTAGTCGGCAAGGCTCAGCCCCAGCGCCGCGGAATGCGCCCAGCCGGCCTGCTCGCACCACTGCACATAGACGGCATTGTTGGTGTGGCCCAGGCCGTCGATGTCGTCCGGCCTGGGCGACAACGCGAGGGTGAACGGCGAGGCGCGGTCCCAATCGTCTGTCACAGCCAGGCCTCCTGTTCGGCTTTCACGCCGCGTTCGGACAAGGCATCGCGCAGCGCAACAAGTTCAGGCGGCAGCGCACGGTTGGCAAGCCGCGCCAGCACCTGCCGGTCATACCGCCCCAAGGGCTGCAAGCCCTGGCGATCCAGCCGATGCGGCTCCATCGCCGTCACCGCCCAGGGCAGGCCGGTGGCGGCACAGGGCTCCGCCGCCGCCAGCGCAATCTCGATGCCCGCCGGATCGGCGTCCGCACTGATGGAGACGGGCGCCGGCGCCAGCCGAAGCAGCCGCCCCATCGCCTCGGCCCAGGCCCGCGTCGGCCGGCCGGCGATCCAGACCAGCGCAACACCAGGCTCAAGTCGCGCAGCCTGCTTCTCGAAGCTGGCGCGACCTTCGATCAGCCACCAGCGCACCGGCGGCGTGACGCGCTCCAGCGCGACCAGCGACGCCACTGGCAACGTGATGAACGGCGCAACACCCAGGTCCACCCGCAGGCTGCTCGACCACTGAAGGCTGAGGTTGCCCGCCAATGTCACCTGCGGCGCAAAGGCGCCGATGCCCAGCGCAGGCAGATCGAAATAGCGCTCCAGCCATTGCCACTCGCCATCGCCGACCGCCTTGGTATGCCCGATCTGCAGGGCAAAGTCACGGCGCAAGCCGACGCCGCAATCTCCGACCCAGGCGAGCAGAGCCTCCAAGAGTGCCACCCGAGCCTCGACGGCCGCGATGGCCATGCGCGACTCGGCGAGCGCTTGCGCAGCCTCGCCGACAAGGTCGTCGGCCATCAGTGCATCCAGCCGCTGCAGCAGCGCCGCGCGGCGGGCGTCACGGTCACTGCGCGTCGGCAATCCAAGCGCCGCCTGCTGGGCTTCGAGTTGCACCCAGCAGAGCTCGACCGGGCGCCAGCGCCCTTGCTCAAAGCGTTCCTTGCGCGTGCAAAGACCTGTCTTCAGCGCCAGATCGGACAGGCGGTGCGCCAGCTCGATGCGCCCGGGCCCCGCGGTTTCGAGCAGGTTCTGCCACTTGCGCGTCCCGGCACTGCCCCGCAGCCATTCAAGCAGCAGCGAACACTCGTCAACGTCCAGGCGCGGCAGGGCGCCCGGCCAACTGGGCGCAACAGCTTCCAGCTCCTGCCTGGAGCGATCCCCTGAGCGCCGGCGCCAGTCCATCAGGCGTACTCACTGACCTCCGGCCTGCGCGCCAGCACCGCGATCGGCGGCGCCCAGCGTTCGCCGCGCGGTTTCTTGCTCGTCACCAGCGTGATCTCGCTGGGCTCGAAGACCTCGACGTTGTGCGTGATCGGCGTCGTCAGCAGGTACTGCGCGCGCGTGCTGCGCAGGAAGTGGCCGACGAGCTGGATGTTGCGAACGTCCAGATGGGCGAAGGGCTCGTCGATGAAGACGAAGCCGCCAGGCGTCTCGTCGTCCTTCATCAGCCCTACCAGCAGGATCAGGCTCTTCAGCACCTGCTGGCCGCCCGAAGCCTCACCGTCGTTCAAGCCCACCTCGCCCTTGCCGTCGAAGTTGAACTTCACGTGCAGGCCGGCCTGGGCCAGCACGGTGTCGTCGTTGTCCAGATGGGGCAATTGCGCCTCGGCGACGACGCCGGCCAGTTCGCCCAGCTCGGCGACGTTTTTCTTGTAGCGCCGCACGGTGGCCTTGAGCACGTCGATGTAACGCTCGCGGGCGTTGCTGGCGGCCGTGGCCGCCAACGCATTGCTGGCCTTGCGGTCGGACAGCTGGTGGGCCTGCTCGCGCACCTGCAGGTCCATGCGGGTATGGCGGTCGACGACGCTCGCGTCGGTCTCCCACACGCCGCTGGCGAGTTCCTGGTCGACGTGGTGCGAGCGGATCTCGGCCTGGCGAGCGTTCTCGAATTCATTGCGCAACGCCGTAAGGGCGATGGACGTGATCCAGCGCGGCGGGAACTTGGCGCCGGCCTCGCGCGATGCGGCGGCGGCCTGGACGAGCGCCGCGCGGCGCGCGGCATGGTCGCGCGCGGTCTGGGCCTGGCGGGCTTCACCGTCGGCCAGCTCCTGCTGGGCGCGGTTGTAGCCGTCCTCGCTGCGCGCCGAGGCCTTGACGAGCCGGTCGTGCTCGGCCTCCAGACCCTGCATGCGCGTGGATGCCTCGGCGCGGGCCTGCCTCAGCGCCGGCAGGCGGGCGCGTGCCTCGGCGAACTCGTCCGCACGCTCGGACAACTCCTGCGCGGCCTTGTGGCCCTGGGCGGCACGCTGCGCATCCTTCAGCTGTCGGTCCACCTCGCCCTGAGCCTTGACGACGCGGGTCAGCTCGGCGTCAAGCCGCACCAGCTCGGCCTCCAGCGACTGGCGCCGCGCGGCCACCGCATTCGCGCCGAACTGGTGGTCGGCCGGCGAGATGAAGACGCTGCGTCCGCCGCGGCCATCGCGGTAGTAGGCATCGGGGGTGATCCACTCGCCACCCACGCCCGCCCCCTCCTCGGTGCTGGCCACGCAGCGGATGCCGTCGAGCTGGCGCGCCAGCCAGGTGGGCAGCGCCGCGCTGACCTTAAGCACTGCCAGCAGCGAACCGGACCGGGCCTGGCCGACCGGTGCCGCATCGGACACGACGTAGTGTCGATACTTCAGCCGCGCTGCGATGGCAAAGGCCCGCGCCTCGTCACTGCGCTGCTTCAGCACCACGACCCAGCGCGAGCCGCGCAGCACGCCCTCGGCGGCAGCACGCCACTGCTCGTCGGCGATATCGATGCTGTCGGCGACGACGTGGTGGCCGATGCCGGCCTCATCAAGCGCGCGGCGCAGCGGTGCCACCTCGGGCGGGGGCGGCGGGAGGCGCTTGTCCTTGAGCTCGCCGATCAGGCCCTGCACATGCTTGAGCTTGTCGTCGGCGCGGGTGTATTCGCCGCGCAACCGGTCCTTGTCGGCGGCCAGCGTCTGGGTGCGCGCGGCCAGTGCGGCAGCGTCAGCCTCCACATCGGCCAGCGCCTTGAGCTCGTCCTCGCGCTTGACGGTCAGCTCCACCGGCTTCTCGGCCTCGCGGGCCATGTCGAAGGCGGCGCGGGCATCGCGGCGCTGGGTGTCCAGCTCGACGAGGCGGGCCTTGGTGGCCTCGTGCTCGGCGAACAGCTCGTGCAGTCGGGCGCGCTTGGTGGACAGCGAGCGTGCATCGGCACTGGCGAACAGGCGGGCGCGATGCAGATCGCGGCCATCGCGCGCCAGCCTTTCGCGGGACTCGCTCCACTGCATGACAGGCAGCACCTCGGTGGCCAGGCGCTCGCGCTCCTCGATCTTGAGCTGCCACTGGCGGTGACTGGTCACGCGGTTGGCCAGTTCGCTGAGTTGCGCCTGGGTGCGCGACAACTCACCTTCGGCCACCTCCACTTCTTTGGCCAGTTGCTGCTGGTGCGAGCGCGCCTGCTCGTAGCGGTCCAGCACCTCCTGGTCGCCGAAGACCTCGAAGACAAGGCGAAGCAGCTCGCGCGGGTTGAGGTCGCAGAGCTTGTCGGTCTGGCCCTGCTCGAGCGCCAGCACCTTGCCGATAGCGCGCGTGAGTCCAGCGGCCTCCAGGCGGCGGCGCCAGGCCTCGATGCCCAGCCAGTCGCGCTCGCTCTTCTCGGCCAACTGCTCGATCTCGTGCACGCCGTCCAGCATCACGTAGCGGCGCGTCCAGTCGCCGCCCTGGCGCTCGATGCGGCAGGCCAGCGTCACCTGGTCGCCATACAGCAGCGACGAAGCGAACGGCCGACTGCTGTTCTGCCGGCCGCGCGGACGGTTGTCGACCAGCGCACGCAGCCAGGCCGTCTCGGCGTTGGCATGGCGGGCATAGGTGCGGAAGGTGCGGCCGCCCGAGCACTCCAGGCCCAGCAGCGTGCGCAGTGCGTCCAGCAGCGTCGTCTTGCCGGAGCCGTTGGGACCGGCAATGGTGATGATGGCGCCGTCCAGCGGCAGGCTCACGCGCTGGCAATAGTCCCAGTGCAGCAGTTCAAGGGTTTGCAGGTGGAACATCAGTCTTCGCTCGGCTCTTCTGGTTCCTGGCGGGCGGCCTGGATTTCGGCCAGGGCGGGCGCGGCCAGCGGGTCGGTGGCGCGGGCCAGCACGTCGGCCAGCGCCCCGTCGAGGATGCGCGGCGCGAGCTGGTCGTAATCCAGCAGCAGGTCCAGCAGCGGCCCCTCGGCGATGTCCTCCCCGCGCCGCTGGATGAAGCCGTGGCGCTCCAGCAGCTTGAGGTTGGCGTCGATGCGCAGCTTCTTGCCGAGCTGGTCGCCGAAATCGGCCAACAGGCTGCGGTAGCTCAGGGAGGGCGACACGCTGGCGGCAGCCGGCACCGGCTTGTCCTTGGCGAACATCTCGCCCTGGTCGTCGCCGGCGGCGTCGGTGCGGCTGATCTGGCGCTGGCGCTTGGGCAGCACGATGAGACTCCACAGCACCACCAGCAGCGACACGCCATCGCGTGGCAGCTCCAGGTTGTTGTTGGCGTTCAGGCCCACCTCGCCGAAGACGGCGCTCTCGGCCGGGCGCAGCAGTGCGACCGCCACCTGGTCCGCGTAGACGTTGTCGACCACGCGCAGGCCCACGCCCTCGAGGCGCCGGCCAAGTTCGGCCCACAGCTCGGCGTCGATCAGCGCCCGTTTCATCAGCGGGTGGTTGCGCGGCAGCCAGCGCCGCGCCAGCAATTGGGCCGCGAGGCTCGCGGCGTCGTCCAGGTTGGAACTCATTCGGTATCCGGTTCGGAAAGCGTGTGCAGTTCGCCGCGGCTCATCCACGCGACGAACTCGTCATCGATCTGGCCCTGCTCGGCGCTCCAGCGCACCCGCCAGGGCTGGCGCGCCATGTCGCCGGTGGCGCCCTTCAGATGCCGGGCCTGGACGTCGCCCAGCAGCGGCAGCAATTGCGCGCGGTAGGCGGCAGACGCATAGCTGCCGCCCAGCACGGCGGGGCCGACGGGCTGGGTGCCCTGACCATCGGCCGTCCAGCCGTTCAGCAGCGCCTGCAGCGCATCCAGTTCGGGCGGCAAGCTCAGCACCTCCAGCCGGCCATCCGGCGCGGGGCGGGCCTCGGGCAGGCCGGCGGATTCGGCCTTGGCCGGCCGGTCGCGCTCGAACTCGGCCTCGGCGCCGTCCACCAGCTCCTGCGCGGCCACCATGACGGGCTGCACGCCGGTCGAGAGTGCGTCGCCCAGCAGCGCATGCAGCTCCGGCACGCGTTGCAGCCATTGGCGCACGTCGGTCGTCGTCACGCCGGTCGAGCCCAGCGTGACGCGTTGGCGATCGGCCTGCTGCAGTGCACGGTTGAACTGGCTGGCCATGACCAGCAGCCCGGCCTGGGCACTGCCCAGCTCGCGCGCCAGCCGCTCCAGCCGGCCATCGCCCTGGGCCTGTTCGATGATGGCCTTGAGCGCCTCGCCGGCCCGGTCCACCAGCGCCAGCGCGCGCTCGAAGCGCGTGCGGGCACGGCGCAGCTGGAACTCGCTGCCGCTGGCCATCGCATCCGCGAACTCCTCGCGCAGACGCTGCAGCTGGGCTTGCAGATGGCGCAACTGCTGCGGCTGCAGCAGGCCAAGTTGATGGGCGCCGGCCACGCCGGCCAGCAGCGCCGCCAGGTCGGCGTCCTCGCCGGTGTCCTCGGCGGTGAGGGGTTGCAGCATGCCGGCGAGCTGCTGCGCCAGCGGCGTGATGGCATATGTCTGGCTGGAGGCGTCCCACAGCAGCAGGTCGGCCTCGCGCAGCCTCTTCAGCACCGTCTCCAGCGCGTCCTCGCGCAGTTGGTGGAAGGCCTGGTTCAGCGCTTCGCGCGTCAGCCGCGCGGCCGGCAGCGCCATCAGCTCCAGAAAGACCCAGACGCGCAGCCGCACCCAACCCGCCTCGCCGCCAAACAGCGCGCGCTGGGCGGCAATCAGCGCCTCCTGGCGCTCCAGCTGCCACCACAGCAGCGAATCGGCCGGCGCGGCACCGTCGCGGAAGAACTCGTCGGCCGGGCGGGGCTCGTCGGGGGCGGACGTGGGGCGGAGATCGGACATGGGGCGCGAATTATCGACGCCCGATCCAGCCCGGTCGCCCGGGGTGTCGGAGACTTTGACAGTTGCACCGCCAGAACGCTCCCGGCTCCCGATGCACCCTGGGTACAGCCGCCGCTGGCACTGAATATGCATGGCTCGCTGCAACCCTCGGGAGGAGTGCAGAAATGATCCGTCGCACGTTGTTCACCACTGCCCTGGCGCTCGCAGCGCTCGGTTCCCAGCCGGCCCAGGCCGGCATCGTCATCGACTACGCCAGCGGCTTCAGCGGAGCCTGCGGAAGCGGCCTGAGCTGCGTCGGCGACACGGCCGTCACCGGCAGCGCACTGCGGCTCACCGGCGCCGGCGGCAACCAGGCCGGCGCGGGCTACAGCACCACGGGCGTCGCGCTGGGCGCGGGCGCCACGTTCAGCACCAGCTTCCAGTTCCAGATGACCCAGACGGGCGGCATCGCCCCTGCCGACGGCATCACCTTCGTCCTGGCCGAGGGCACGACGGGCCTGGGGGGCCTGGGCGGCGGCATGGGCTACCAGGGCGTCGGCAACAGCGTCGCCATCGAGTTCGACACCTACTGGAACAACTTTGACCCCAACAGCAACCATGTCGGCGTGGACACCAACGGCTCGCTGAGCAGCTTGATCACGGCCAACCCCTATGGGGTCGCTGTTTGCGACTTCGGCGGCAACAGCCACACCGCTGACGGCTGCATGAGCAACGGCAAGGTCTGGTCAGCCTTCATCAACTACGACGGCACGACGCAGAAGCTCAACGTCAGCGTGCAGCAGCAGGGCATGGCGCTGGTCCAGCTGATCACCGACTACAGCATCGACATCGCCGCCATCCTGGGCACCACCACCGCCCATGTCGGCTTCACGGCCGCGACGGGCGCAGGTTTCGAGAACCACGACATCCTGGGCTGGCAACTTGCCAACGACACCTCCATCGTCGGCCCTGGCACCGTACCCGAGCCGGCCGAACTGGCCCTGCTGAGCCTGGCCGGTGTCGCCGCGCTTTGGGCCGGCCGCCGTCGTCGCGCCTGACGTTCGTTTTTTGCGAACGCCGACGTCAAGCCGGCTGAAACACGGCCCGCGCAAGCGGGCCTAATCTTTGGGGCATGAAAACCCCTCGCCTGCCCACCTTTTTCGTCTCCCACGGCGGCGGCCCCTGGCCGTTCATGGAGGGCGACTACCGCCTCGCCCACGCCAAGCTGGAAGCCTCGCTGCAGGCCCTGCCAGCCTCGCTGCCGGCACGGCCCAAGGCCATCCTGATGGTTTCGGCGCACTGGGAAGAATCGGCCTTCACAGTGATGAACTCGCCCGCGCCGGGCATGCTCTACGACTATGGCGGTTTCCCGCCGCACACCTACGAGGTGGTCTACCCCGCACCCGGCGACCCGGTGCTGGCGGAGCGCGTCGTCGCACTGATCCAGGCCGCGGAACTGCCCGCCGCACGGGACAGCCAGCGCGGCTTCGACCATGGCGCGTTCTGCACCCTCGTCCCCATGTACCCGGACGCCGACGTCCCGGTGGTGCAGTTGTCGCTCAAGCGGGGCCTGGATCCAGCGGACCATCTGGCGTTGGGCCGTGCGCTCAGCCCGCTTCGCGATGAGGGCGTGCTCATCCTCGGCAGCGGCTTCAGCTTCCACAACCTGCGCCTGTACGGCACCGCTGGACGTGAGCCGTCCGCCGCCTTCGACGCCTGGCTGCAGACAGTCCTGCCCGCGCCTGATGGGCGTGCCGAACGCCTGCAGACCTGGGCCCAGGCACCCGCAGCCCGCCTGGCCCACCCGCGCGAGGAACATCTGCTGCCGTTGATGGTGGCGGCCGGCGCGGCCGAGGGCGACGCCGCGAGCTGCAGCTACCACGAGACCGAGTTCCTCGGCGGCGTGACGGCGTCCAGTTTCAGGTTCGGCTGACGCGCTCCGCGTTCAGACCTGGTGGGGTGCCACGGTGCGTCGCTCCCCGATCAAGAAGGCGTCGGCCACCAGTTGGAAGGGGCGCCAGTCGACCTCGGAGCGGCCTGCCGCGCAGAGCTCCGCGAAACGGGCATAGAGCCGCGGGTACTCGCCCGCCAACGCTGCGTCGGCGGTGGTGGGCTGACCGTCGATCTCCAGCACGCCGCCGCCCTGCGACAGCAGCAGGCGGCCCGTTGTCGTGATGAGCTCGATGTTCCAGGTCTGCTCACCCTTCTGCCGGAAGTCGAACGCCGCCGCCACGCTGACGCCGGACGGCGTGCGCAGGTCCAGTTGGGCTGCGATGGGCGCCTGCTGGTTTTCGGGGAACTCCAGCACGGCCTTGTGGACGACCGCCTCTTCCTCCAGCACCTCGGTCAGCACCGACAGGGCATTGATGCCCGGGTCGAACACGCCCAGGCCGCCCGCATCGAAGATCCATTGCTGGCCGGGGTGCCAGTGGTGCACGTCTTCCTTCCAGGTGATGGTGCCGCCGGTGAGCGTGCGGCCGCGCAGCCAGTCGCGCGCGGCGTCCACGCCTGCGGCAAAGCGCGAATGCCAGGTCTGGAACAGCGTGCAGCCGTGCCGGGCCGCTTCGGACTGAAGCAGTGCGATCTGCCGCGTCGTCGCCGCGGGGGGCTTCTCCAGCATGACGTGCTTGCCGGCCCGCAAGGCCGCGACGGCGGCCTCGAAGTGCGCCTGCGGCGGCGTGCAGATGGAGATCGCGTCCAGCTCCGGCACCTCGGCCAGCATGGCCTCGACGCTGGCGAAGCCGGCCACGCCGTCCACGCGCGCGTTGCGGCTGGCCGTGGCCACCAGTTCGAAGCGCGGATCGGCGGCCAGCGCCGGAATATGTTGATCACGGGCGATCTTGCCGATGCCCACCAAGCCCAACTTCAGTGCCATGCTGTTCCCGGAAAATGCTGCCGTTGCCGCGCCTCACGCAGCAACGTCTTGGGTGCACGCCGGGCCGATTGCCCGGCGGCGCCGTCATCTTAGGGTCCGGTGACGCGGACATCGCCACCGCAGCCCCTCATGGCCTCAATGATCGAAACTTTGATTCAATCCCTCGCCGCCTGC
>NZ_DASWYS010000114.1:0-30890 GCF_036404855.1 Roseateles sp. | reverse complement strand
TCGTGCAGGCACTCGAAGTACGCCATCTCGGGCGCGTAGCCCGCTTCGGTCAGCGTCTCGAAACCGGCCTTGATCAGCTCGACGGTGCCGCCGCAGAGCACGGCCTGCTCGCCGAACAGGTCGGTCTCGGTCTCTTCGCGGAAGTTGGTCTCGATGATGCCGGCCTTGCCGCCGCCATTGGCCATGGCGTAGCTCAGCGCGAGGTCGCGCGCCTTGCCGGTCTTGTCCTGGTGCACGGCCACGAGGTGCGGCACGCCGCCGCCTTGCGCGTAGGTGCTGCGAACGGTGTGGCCGGGGGCCTTGGGCGCGACCATCCAGACGTCCAGGTCGGCGCGCGGCTGCACCTGGCCGTAGTGCACGTTGAAGCCGTGGGCGAACACCAGCGACGCGCCCTGCTTGATGTTGGGCTCGACCTCGTTCTTGTAGACGTCGGCGATCTGCTCGTCGGGCAGCAGGATCATGACCACGTCGGCCGACTTCACGGCGTCGGCGATCTCGGCGACCTTCAGGCCAGCGCCTTCGGCCTTCGCCCAGGACGCGCCATTGCGACGCAGCGCGACGGTGACTTTCACGCCGCTGTCGTTCAGGTTCTGCGCGTGGGCGTGGCCTTGTGAGCCGTAGCCGATGATGGTGACGTTCTTGCCCTTGATGAGGCTGAGATCGGCGTCCTTGTCGTAGTAGACGTTCATGATGGGTCGCTCCAGGAAAAAACTGTGATGTGTTGGGGGTGAGAACGGATCAGACGCGCAGGATGCGCTCGCCGCGGCCGATGCCGCTGGCACCCGTCCGTACGGTTTCGAGGATGGACGCGCGGTCGATCGCGTCGATGAAGGCGTCGAGCTTGCCGGCGTCGCCGGTCAGCTCGATCGTGTAGGTCTTCTCGGTCACGTCGATGACGCGGCCGCGGAAGATGTCGGCCGTGCGCTTGATCTCCTCGCGTTCCTTGCCGACGGCGCGCACCTTGATGAGCATCAGCTCGCGCTCCGTGTAGTTGCCCTCGGTCAGGTCGACGACCTTGACGACCTCGATCAGGCGGTTGAGGTGCTTGGTGATCTGCTCGATGACTTCATCGGACCCGGTGGTCACGATGGTCATGCGCGACAGCGACGCGTCTTCCGTCGGCGCCACGGTCAGGCTCTCGATGTTGTAGCCGCGGGCGGAGAACAGGGCCACGACGCGCGACAGCGCACCCGGCTCGTTCTCGATGAGCAAAGCAATGATGTGTTTCATGGGGATCGTCCTTCGCGCTCTTCAGTGCCGACGGCGGTAACCGGCGGACCTTGGCAGCGGATTCGAATCGTTGAAGAAGTTCTGCCTTCGTCGGCTGTGCACTTCATCCACCGCCGGCCTCGACGAGGGCGGCAACCCTCGCCAAAGCCTGCGGCTTCAGTCGCTCACAGGTCTTCCGAGCCCAGCAGCATTTCCGAAATGCCCTTGCCCGCCTTGACCATGGGCCAAACGTTCTCGGTCGGATCGGTACGGATGTCGAGGAACACGGTGCGGTCCTTCAGGCGCATCGCTTCCTTCAGCGCGCCTTCCACGTCACCAGGCTTCTCGACCAGGATGCCGACGTGGCCATAGGCCTCGGCCAGCTTCACGAAGTTGGGCAACGCATCCATGTAGCTGTGCGAGTAGCGGCCCTCGTAGTCGAGCTCCTGCCACTGGCGCACCATGCCCAGGTAGCGGTTGTTCAGCGAGACGATCTTGACCGGCGTCTTGTACTGGAAGCAGGTCGACAGCTCCTGAATGCACATCTGGATGCTGCCCTCGCCGGTGATGCAAAACACGTCCGACTCAGGCTTGGCAAGCTTGATGCCCATCGCGTAGGGCAGGCCCACACCCATGGTGCCCAGCCCACCGGAATTGATCCAGCGGCGCGGCTCGTCGAACTTGTAGTACTGCGCGGCCCACATCTGGTGCTGGCCCACATCGGACGTGATGTAGGTGTCGCGGCCACGGGTCAGCTTCCACAGCGTGTCGACCACCATCTGCGGCTTGATGACCTCGTCGGAGTCCTTGTAGACCAGGCAATCGCGGCGGCGCCATTCGTTGATCTGGCTCCACCAGGCGTTGACGGCATCGGCGTCCGGGCGGCCCTGGGCCTCCTTCAGCTGAGCAATCAGCTCCTGAAGCACGTCCTTGACGTCGCCCACGATGGGGATGTCGACGCGCACGCGCTTGGAGATCGACGAGGGGTCGATGTCCACGTGGATGATCTTGCGCTCCACCGAACCGAAGTGCTTGGGATTGCCGATGACGCGGTCGTCGAAACGGGCCCCCACGGCCAGCAGCACGTCACAGTGCTGCATGGTCATGTTGGCCTCGTAGGTGCCGTGCATGCCGAGCATGCCGAGGAAGCGCGGGTCGGTGCCGGGCATGGCGCCCAAACCCATCAGCGTGTTGGTGCAGGGGAAGCCCAGCAGGTCCACGAGCTGGCGCAGCTCCGCAGCGGCTTCGCCGAGGATGACGCCACCGCCGGTGTAGATGTAGGGCCGCTTGGCCTGCAGCAGCAACTGCACGGCCTTGCGGATCTGGCCGCTGTGGCCCTTCTTGACCGGGTTGTAGGAACGCATCTCGATGCGATCCGGGTAGCTGAAGGTTGTCTTGGCCAGCGACACATCCTTGGGGATGTCCACCACAACCGGGCCGGGGCGGCCGGTGCGGGCAATGTGGAAGGCCTTCTTCAGCGTCAGCGCCAGGTCGCGCACGTCCTTGACGAGGAAGTTGTGCTTGACGATCGGGCGCGTGATGCCCACCGTGTCGCATTCCTGAAAGGCGTCCAGGCCGATCGCCGGCGTGGGGACCTGACCCGTGATGATGACCATCGGGATCGAGTCCATGTAGGCGGTAGCGATGCCGGTGATGGCATTCGTCACGCCCGGCCCCGAGGTGACCAGCGCCACGCCCACTTCGCCGGTCGCGCGGGCAAAGCCGTCGGCAGCATGGACGGCGGCCTGCTCATGGCGCACCAGCACGTGCTGGATGCTCTCCTGCTTGTAGAGGGCGTCGTAGATGTAGAGCACCGCGCCGCCGGGGTAACCCCAGAGATGGCGCACCCCTTCGGCCTGCAGGCAACGAACGAGGATCTCGGAGCCGTTGAGCTCCGCGGTGGGGGAATTGGGGGAGGAGGATTGCGGCTGCGCCAGAGCGGCGCGCTTCATTTCCGCGGCAGACATGTCCATATTCGAACCTCTGTGAATTTCTCTAACGAAAAACCATTGGTGCCCCTCTTCTCGCCCTCGTGAGGCGGATTCGGAACCTGCGCAGTCAACCGGTGGGCCCCAGTCGGGCGGCCACGGAGAGAGCATTGACTCTTTGTGCGAATCGCTATTATGCCGAGCAAAATTGCCTGAGCCTTCGTATCAGACGAATGCCATAATCCGTGTTGCAGTCCGGACCCGCCTTCCGCCTTGGCCACCGACAAAGAACTCAACGACTTCCTGCGCACCGTGGACCGCCGCGCCTTCAAGCGCACGGCCTACCTTGTCCGCGATGACGATGCCGCGCTGGACATCGTGCAGGACGCCATGATCAAGCTGGCCGAGAACTATTTCGATCGCCCTGCGGCGGAGCTCCCGCTGCTGTTCCAGCGCATCCTGTCGAACGCGACGATGGACCATTTCCGTCGTCAGAAGACCCGCAATGCCGTCTTCACGAACATGTCGGACTTCGAGGGCGGCGATGGCGACGGCGATTTCGACCTGCTGGAGATCCTGGAATCCCGGGACGGCGCCCTGGGGGCCCTCAGCGCTGCCGACGAGGTGAGCCGGGCGCAAATCTTGCAACGGATCGAGTCAGAGGTCGAACAGTTGCCGACCCGTCAACGGGAAGCCTTCCTGCTGCGTTACTGGGAGGAACTGGATGTTGCCGAGACTGCCTCCGTGATGGGCTGCTCCGAGGGCAGTGTGAAAACGCACTGCTCCCGGGCGGTTCATGCATTGGCGAAGGTGCTCAAGGCGAAGGGGATCACCTTATGAAGTCGTCACAATTTTCCGCCCCTGCCTCCGAGCAGGAGGCCCGCGTCACACGCTTCGGCCTGCGCGTCGCCGCCAGCCTGACCGAGCGCAGTGCCGCGTTGCCGCACGACGTCTCCGAACGCCTTCGTTTCGCGCGCGAGCAGGCGCTCGCACGTGCAGCGCAAGCCCGCGCGAGCGCACAAGCGCAGTCCCAATCCCAGACCATCGCCCATCCCATCGTGGTGCAAAACGGGTCCACGCTGGCGCTGAGCGGCGGCCCATTCGGCGGCCTGGGTGGCCCCAGCCGACGCAGTGGCGGCGGCCTGTGGGCCATGTTGATCTCCGCTTTGCCGATGCTTGCACTGGCTGCTGGCCTGCTCTTGATGCAACAGGGCCAGGAGAACGAGCAGATCGCCGCGGCCGCCGAAGTGGACACCGCGCTGCTCAGCGACACCTTGCCCCCAGCCGCATTCACCGACCCCGGTTTCTCGGAATTTCTGAGAGATGCGGAAGAATGACCGGATGCGCATGACCCGTGCCGAGCTGACGCGACCCGCCCTTTACCGCCTTTCGATGGCCCTGCTGCTCAGTGCAGCGGGGTTTTCCGCTTTTGCGCAGGCCGGGGATGCAGCCTCTGCACCGGAACCTGCCGCCAGCGTGGCCGTCCCGGCCCCGCAGCCCGCACAACCCGTCAGCCGGTCCCGGCCGCTGAGCAAGCCGATCGCGCCGTCCGCGCTCAGCGTGCCTCCGGCCGCCTGGAGCGGCCTGACCCCCAAGCAGCAGGCGCTGCTGGCACCGCTGGAACGCGACTGGCCCGAGATCTCGGACACACAGCGCAGCAAATGGCTGAGCGCAACCCCGACGCTGGCAACGATGTCCGGCGAAGAGATCAAGCGCGTGCATGACCGCATCCGCGACTGGACGTTCCTGAGTGGGACGGAGCGGCTGAACGCCCGCATCGGCTTCCAGGTCTCCCGGCAATTGACCGCTGAACAGCGCCAAGCCCGCTGGGAGGCCTACCAGGCGCTTCCCGAAGAGGAGCGCAAGGCACTGGCCGAAAAAGCCATGGCCCGCCGCCAGGCCCTGGCGGAGGCCCCCGCTCGTGCGCCCAAACCGGCGGCAACGCTTCCCAAGTCCAGCGCCACGCCCGCCCCGCCGCGGGTGGTGACGCCGGCGCTGGTGACCAGCACGCTCGTCCAGGCCAAGCCCGGCGCGACCACGGTGCTCATCACGCGAGAGCTTGCCAAGCCTCGCCGTCAAGCGGTCAATCCCCCCAAGGTGGCCGATCCCAGCCTGCTGGACCCGCACACGCTGTTGCCGCTGAAGAAGACGCCGCCACCCGCGTCCGCACCGCTTCCATGACGGTGCCGGTCCAGACCGACACCAAGCCTGCGGGCCTGGCGCGCCGCTTTGCGGCCTTCCTGTATGACGGCGCCCTGCTGTTCGGCGTCATCTTCTTCGCCGGGTTTCTCTATTCGGTACTGACCCGCCAGGATCATGCGCTGCATGGCCGCCTCGGGTTGATGGCGATCGCCTATTTCGTCGTGCCAGGCCTGTACTTCGCGGGTTTCTGGACCCGCTCCGGCCAGACGCTTGCGATGACTACCTGGCATCTGCGCGTGACCGACGTGGCGGGCCGGCCCCTGAGTTGGGTCCGCGCGCTGCTGCGCTACATGTTCAGCTGGCTGTGGTTCCTGCCGGCGCTGATCTGTTTCAAGGTCATGGGCCTGCAGGGTGGCGCCGCGCTGACGGGGTGCCTGATCGCAGGCATTGCCGGCTACCTGCTTGTCGCGCGATTGCATCCGCAACGACTCTTCCTGCACGATGTCATTTCCGGCACCCGTGTCATCACCCAACTCCCCGTGCGCCCATGAGCAACCCGCACAAGGGCCGCACCGGCCTGGATCGCATCATCCACGCCGCTGGCTACTCGTGGGCCGGCCTCAAGGCCGCCTACACGGGCGAAAGCGCCTTCCGCCAGGAGACCTGGTTGTGCGTCATCGCCGCGCCACTGACGTTCTGGCTGGCGAAGACCTGGGAGCAGGCGGCGCTGCTGCTGGGCTCGCTGCTGCTGGTGCTGATCGTCGAACTGCTGAACTCCGCCATCGAGGCTGTCGTGGACCGGGTCTCGTTCGAGCGGCACGAGCTGTCAAAGCGCGCCAAGGACATCGCCAGCGCCGCCGTGCTGATGGCCCTGGTGCTGGCCGCGGGCATCTGGGGGGCGGCGGTCTGGCAGCACCTGCGCTGACGCGACAATCCAGGCCTGCATGAGGCCTCTGGAGGCGCGATGACCGAGCATCGAATTTTCGCGACGGGGTTCGCGAAGGTCTATCCGCTGTACATCCGCAAGGCCGAGGCCAAGGGCCGCACACCCCAGGAAGTCGACCAGATCATTCGCTGGCTGACGGGCTACGACCAGGCCGGGCTGGAACGCCAGATCGCGCAGGCCAGCGATTTCCGGACCTTCTTCGATCAAGCACCCGCGATGTCTGCGGAAGCCCACCTCATCAAGGGCGTGGTCTGCGGTGTCCGGGTGGAAGACATCGACAACCCACTGATGCAGAAGATCCGCTACCTGGACAAGCTGGTCGATGAACTGGCCAAAGGGAAGGCGATGGACAAGATCCTGCGGCGCCCCATCGCCGGCTGACCGGCCGAGGCCGGCGCTGGAGGGGCGTCAGACGTCAGACGGCGGCTTCGTCCGTCTCGCCGGTGCGGATGCGGATGACCTGCTCGACCGGCACGACGAAGATCTTGCCGTCGCCGATCTTGCCGGTCTTGGCGGCCTTGAGGATGGCGTCGATGCAGCGATCGACCTCGTCGTCCTTCACGACCACTTCCACCTTGACCTTGGGCAGGAAGTCGACGACGTATTCGGCGCCGCGGTATAGCTCGGTGTGGCCTTTCTGACGGCCAAAGCCTTTGACCTCGGTGACCGTCAGCCCCGAGGCGCCCACTTCGGCCAGTGCCTCGCGGACCTCGTCGAGCTTGAATGGTTTGATGATGGCGGTGATCTGCTTCATGACGGGCTCCGGTTGACTGGTCCGAGTTTACGCACGGAACTTCGACGTGATCGGGTAGCGCCAGTCTCTGCCGAAGCCGCGATGGGTGATGCGTATGCCCACCGGCGCCTGACGGCGCTTGTATTCGTTGATCTTGATCAGCCGGGTGACGCGCTCGACGTCCTCGGGCTTGAAACCGGCCGCAACAATTTCGGCGATGGACTGATCCTGCTCCATGTACCGCGCCAGAATGGCGTCCAGCACCGGATACGGCGGCAGGCTGTCCTCGTCCTTCTGATCGGGGCGCAGTTCGGCCGACGGGGGGCGCGTGATGATGCGATCCGGAATGATCTCGGCGCCCTGGGCGTTGCGCCAGCGGGCGAGGCGGAAGACCAGCGTCTTGGCCACGTCCTTGATGACAGCGAAGCCGCCCGCCATGTCGCCGTAGAGCGTGCAGTAGCCGGTGGCCATCTCGCTCTTGTTGCCGGTCGTCAGCACGATGCTGCCGAACTTGTTGGACAAGGCCATCAGCAGCGTGCCGCGGACGCGCGCCTGGATGTTCTCCTCGGTGGCGTCCAGGGGCAGCCCCTTGAACTCGTTCGCAAGCACCGCGTTGAAGGCGTCGAACATCGGCACGATGCTCATCTCGTCGTATCGCACATTGAGGCGCGCCGCCATGTCCCGGGCGTCTATCCAGGAGATGTCGGCCGTGTACGGGGACGGCATCATGACTGCCCGCACCTTGTCGGCGCCCAGCGCGTCGACGGCGATGGCCAGCACCAGGGCCGAATCGATGCCACCGGACAGGCCCAGGATGGCTCCGGGGAACCCGTTCTTGCCGAGGTAGTCGCGGACGCCGACCACCAGGGCCTGCCAGACCTGGGCTTCCATCTCGAGCTCGGGTGCGATGTGGCCGGCCAGGCGCCGGGCCGCGTCGACCTCGATGACGGCCAGGGCCTCCTCGAACATCGGCGCCCGCGCGGCCAGCGTGCCATCTGCCTGCACGGCGAAGGACGTGCCGTCGAAGACCATCTCGTCCTGCCCCCCGACGAGATGGGCATAGACCAGCGGCAGGCCCGAGGCGCGGGCACGCTCAGACATGCGGGCTTCGCGCTCCTCGACCTTGCCGACATGGAAGGGCGACGCGTTGATGACGCACAGCAGCTCGGCGCCCGCTGCCTGGGCTGCGGCAGCAGGCTCGTCGAACCAGGCGTCCTCACAGATCAGCAGGCCGACCTTGAGCCCCCGCACGTCGAAGACGACCGGGGCCAGCCCCGCGTCCCGTCCGGAATAGAAGTAGCGCCGCTCGTCGAAGACCTGGTAGTTGGGCAGCTCGCGCTTGGCATAGGTCTGCGTCACGCGACCGCCGGCCAGCACCGAGGCCGCGTTCAGGCAGGGTGGCAAAGACCAGCTGCGCTCACGCACCACGCCGTCTTCGCGCGCCGCCGGATGCCCGACGACGACCTGCAGACCCGGCAGCGCAACCAGCTCAGTGGCGATGCGGCGCAGTTGCTCGTCGCAGGCGGAGAGAAACGCCGGGCGCAGCAGCAAATCTTCCGGCGGGTAGCCACACAGCGCGAGCTCGGGCGTGACGAGCAGATCAACCCCAGCGGCATGCGCCGCGCGCGCTTGGGCCATGATGCGGTCCGCATTGCCCACCAGATCGCCAACGACGACGTTCATCTGGGCCAGGGCAATCTTCAAAGGCGAGGGCATGGGCGACAGCGATTCAGAACGGGAGACCGGCATTGTCATTCGGGTCGACGACTCACCCGAAGCTCTGCCCGAAAGCCATTGGGACGCCCTGCTCCGCGCCCAGGCTCGGCCCACGCCCTTCATGCGTCTGGCCTATCTGCGCGCCCTGCACGCCAGCGGCAGCGCCGTCACGGCCACGGGGTGGCAGCCGCAGTTCGTCTCGCTGTGGCGCGGCGACATGCTGCTGGCGGCCTGTCCGGCCTGGCTGAAGTCGCACAGCTATGGCGAATACGTGTTCGACTGGGCCTGGGCGGAGGCCTACCACCGCCATGGGCTGAGCTATTACCCCAAGCTGCTGGTGGCCGTGCCCTTCACGCCGGTGCCCGGCAGCCGGCTGCTGGCCGTGAATGACGAGGCGCGGGCGATGCTGGCCCAGGCCTTGCGCGCGCTGGCGCGAGAGACCGAGGCCTCGTCCCTGCACGTGCTATTCGGCGACGATGCCGACCAGGCGGCGCTGGCGGCCGCAGGCTGCATGGCCCGCAGAGGTGTGCAGTTCCACTGGATGGCCGAGGGCGATGCCGACTTCGCCGGCTTCCTCGCCCGCCTGCAGCGCGACAAACGCAAGAAGATCCAGCAGGAACAGCGCCGCGTGCGCGAGGCGGGCATCGTCTTCGAGGCGCGCCTGGGCCGAGACATCCGGCCCGAGGACTGGGATTACTTCTATCGCTGCTACCAGCAGACCTACCGCGAGCACCGAAGCACCCCCTATCTCAGCCGCGACTTCTTCGCCCGCATGGCCGTGGACATGCCCGAGCACTGGCTGATGTTCACGGCCCGCCGCGCCGGCGGGCCCGTGGGAACCTCGCTGATCGCGCTGGACCCCGAGCGCCGCGCTGCGTTCGGCCGCTACTGGGGGGCGACTGAGCACATTCCCAACCTGCACTTCGACGCCTGCTACTACCAGCCGCTGGCCTGGTGCATCGACCACGGCTACGAGCGCTTCGAAGGCGGTGCCCAGGGCGAGCACAAGATGGCCCGCGGCCTGATGCCCACGCCGACCGCTTCCAGCCACTGGCTGGCCCATCCTTCCTTCGCCGACGCCGTAGGCGATTTTCTGGCGCGCGAGGGCGAGGCGATGGCGGGATATATCGGCGAGCTGGGCGAACACGTGCCCTTCAAAGCAAAAGACGCCGCGGATGCGGCGTCTTGAGCAGGGGCGAAGGAGACCCGGTCAGGCCTTGTAGTTGGCCATGCCCTCGGTGATCTCCCGCTTGGCGGCGTCCACGCCTTCCCAGCCCTTGACCTTGACCCACTTGCCCTTCTCCAGGTCCTTGTAGTGCTCGAAGAAGTGCTGGATGGCCGCACGGCGGGCGGGGTTCACGTCCTCGATCTTCTGCCAGTGGTCGTACATCGGCAGGATCTTGCTGGTCGGCACGGCCAGCAGCTTGGCGTCGCCGCCCGCCTCGTCGTCCATCATCAGCACGCCCAGCGGCCGGCAGGTCACGACGACGCCGGGCGTCAGCGCGAAAGGGGTGATCACCAGCACGTCCACCGGATCACCGTCGTCCGCCAGCGTCCTGGGGATGTACCCATAGTTGCAGGGGTAGTACATCGGCGTGGTCAGGAACCGGTCGACGAACAGCGCACCGGTCTCCTTGTCGACCTCGTACTTGATCGGATCGGCATTCATCGGGATCTCGATGATGACGTTGAACTCGTCGGGCGCCTTGGCGCCAGGGGACACGTTGTGCAGGCTCATGGTCGTTTTGATGGCTAAGGAAAACCCGCATTCTAGATTTCCCGCACAACGCTGGTAAACGCGCAACCCGGGCGTCAAAACCGCCCCTTAAGCTCAGTCGCCCAGCCCAGGCACACCCTGCCCCGGGGCCATGGATCACACGCTGAAACAGGAGACTCATACATGTCGACGGAAGTGGCGCTGTATTTCGCGCTGGCCTGCGGCCTCGCGGCCGTTCTTTACGGCTTCATTCAACGAAGCTGGATCCTGAGCCAGGATGCGGGCAACGCCCGCATGCAGGAGATCGCCACGGCGATCCAGCAGGGGGCTGCGGCCTACCTGGGCCGGCAGTACCGGACCATCGGCATGGTCGGCGTGGTGCTGGCCATCGCGATCGCGGTTTCGGGCCTGGGCACGACGACGGCCATCGGCTTCGTCGTCGGCGCAGTGCTCTCGGGCATCTGCGGCTTCATCGGCATGAACATCTCGGTGCGCGCCAACGTGCGCACCGCACAGGCGGCGTCCAAGGGCATCGGTCCGGCGCTGGACGTGGCCTTCAAGGGGGGCGCCATCACCGGCATGCTGGTGGTGGGCCTGGGCCTGCTGGGCGTGGGCGGCTTTTACATGGCCATTGGCGGCGGGCATGACAGCGCGACCCTCAAGCCCATGCTGGGCCTGGCGTTCGGCTCCTCCCTCATCTCCATCTTCGCGCGCCTGGGCGGCGGCATCTTCACGAAGGGCGCCGACGTGGGCGCCGACCTCGTCGGCAAGGTCGAGGCAGGCATCCCCGAGGACGATCCGCGCAACCCCGCCGTCATCGCTGACAACGTGGGCGACAACGTCGGCGACTGCGCCGGCATGGCCGCCGACCTGTTCGAGACCTACGCCGTCACGCTGATCGCCGCGATGGCGCTGGGTGCGCTGATGGTCACGGGTTCAAGCGCCATGGCCGGCGTCGTCTATCCGCTGGCGCTGGGCGGCGTGTCGATCATCGCCTCCATCATCGGCTGCTTCTTCGTCAAGGCCAGCCCCGGCATGAAGAACGTGATGCCGGCGCTGTACAAGGGCCTGATCGTGGCCGGCGTGCTGAGCCTGATTGCTTTCTTCTTCGTCACCAAGGCCATGTTCCCCGGCGAGATCGAGCTGGTTGGCGGCGCCAAGACAAGCGCGATGGCGCTGTTCGGCGCCTGCACCGTCGGCCTGGTGCTGACGGCCGCCATGGTCTGGATCACCGAGTACTACACCGGCACCCAGTACCACCCGGTGCAGCACGTGGCGCAGGCCTCCACCACCGGCCACGGCACCAACGTGATCGCCGGCCTGGGCGTGTCGATGAAGTCGACCGCATGGCCGGTGCTGTTCGTCTGCGCGGCCATCTACTCGGCCTACGCCATGGCTGGCCTCTACGGTATCGCCGTCGCCGCCACGTCCATGTTGAGCATGGCCGGCATCATCGTGGCGCTGGACGCCTACGGCCCCATCACCGACAACGCCGGCGGCATCGCCGAGATGAGCGAGCTGCCTGACAGCGTGCGCGACGTGACCGATCCGCTGGATGCCGTGGGCAACACCACCAAGGCCGTCACGAAGGGCTATGCCATCGGCTCGGCCGGTCTGGCGGCCCTGGTGCTGTTCGCTGACTACACGCATGCGCTGGAGGCCCGCGGCATGCACGTCGACTTCAGCCTGTCGGACCACAAGGTCATTCTGGGTCTCTTCATCGGCGGCCTGATCCCCTATCTGTTCGGCGCCATGGCGATGGAGGCCGTGGGCCGCGCCGCCGGTGCCGTCGTCGTGGAGGTGCGCAAGCAGTTCGCCGACGGAGCCATCATGGCTGGTCAGCGCAAGCCCGAGTACGGCGCCGCGGTGGACATGCTGACCACGGCCGCCATCAAGGAAATGATCGTCCCGTCGCTGCTGCCGGTGGCCGCACCCATCATCGTCGGCATGACGCTGGGCCCGGCGGCGCTGGGCGGCCTGCTGATGGGCACCATCGTGACCGGCCTCTTCGTGGGCATCTCCATGTGCACCGGCGGCGGCGCATGGGACAACGCCAAGAAGCTGATCGAAGAAGGCTTCACGGATGACAAGGGTGTTGTGCACCGCAAGGGCAGCGAGGCGCACAAGGCCGCCGTCACCGGCGACACCGTGGGCGACCCCTACAAGGACACCGCCGGCCCGGCCGTGAACCCTCTGATCAAGATCATCAACATCGTGGCCCTGCTCATCGTGCCGCTGCTCCCGATGACGTCCGGCAGCCAGCCGCCTGAGCCTACGCATGCCGGTGCCGCTGCTGTGATGCCGGCAGAAGCGGCGGCCAGCATCAGCGAGGCGCCGGCCTCGGCTGCATCACAGCAATAGCCGGGTAAATCCGGTACTCAACGGCCCGAGAAGTCGCACTTCTCGGGCCGTTCCTACATCTGGCGCAGGCAGAATGGCAGCCCATGGCGAGCAGGGCGATCACAAGGCACGAGCTGACGCGGCGGCGCGAACAACTGCAGGACCTGCAGCGCTATCTCGCTGTGCTGGAGGCCGACCACGACGGCGCCCGCGCCAAGCTGCTGGGCTTTCGCCAACGCTACCTCGAGGCCCTCGGTCCTCTGATGCGCGAGCTCGACGAATTGGAGGCCCAGCTCCACCAAGCCACGGCGCTGTTGTCCGAAGCCCTGCAACGCCAGGGCGTGGATGCACCGGCGTCGACTTCGCCGCGAGCCAAGGCCTGGCCCGACGTCCCGGCCCTGCCGGAAGCGACACCGCTGCCACCCGAACCCACCGGCCCGACGACCGACCTGCCGCCGCCCAGCCTGAAGACGCTGTACCGGCGTGCGGCCATGCGCTTTCACCCCGACCTGGCGCCTTCCGGCCCGGAGCGCGAAGTCTGCGAACAGCGCATGATGGTGGTCAACGACGCCTACGCCAGCGGCGACCGTTCAAGGCTTGAAGCCTTGCTGCTCGCCGCCGGAGAGTTGCCCGAGAAAGTCATCGGCGGCCCCGCCGACGCCGTACGCGCTTGGCTGGGTCTGTGCGAACACATGGTGCAAGGCCGCATCCGCATCGTCCAGGCGCAAACGACCATGCTGCATGCACAGCAGATGCACGAACTGCGCATTGCCGTCGAGCGCGCCGAGGTGGGCGGCATGCGTCCGCTGGACATCATGGCCGCGCGCCTGCGTGCCCAGATCGCCGAGCGCCGCCAGGAGCTCTACATCGGAGAGCGAGTTGGCGGCGACGTCAGCCTGGCGGCGGATTTCCTGCGCAAGCGCTACCAGCGGCTGGCCTGAGCGGCGCGCAGGTCCGGGCTCACTGCTCGCCGTTCGTGACCTCCGGGTCATCGCTCGGATAGAGCGTCTTGACGGTGCCGCGGTCCGAGAAGATGAGGATCACACCTTTGGTCACGATCGATGTGGTCGGCATGCCCACACTGACCGCGCCAGCAACGGCGGCATTGAAGTTGTGATCGGTCATCACGGCCTCATGGCCCAGGGTTTTGTAGGCCGCGCCGAGCAAGGCCAGCTCAGAGCCCTGCGCCTCCGCAATTTCGCAGGCATCCGCGGTCGGCGGGATCACCAGCCGGCTGCCCTTCACGGGTTCCTTGCACTCCGGGTCAGTGAAGTAGCTGCAGGCAGCAAACAAACCGTCGGCTTGGGCTTTGACGTAGTAGGTGGTGGTCATGACGGAAAGCACTGTGAGTGGCGACAATCGGGAAAGCTAACAGCTGAGTCCCGCAGCACCGTGGCGGTCAGCGGCTCGAGCCTGCCGTTTCGCGGAAATTCGCCACACCTGCGCGCGCGACGTTGGGAACGCAGGCCGCGGCGGCCTTCAAGACAGCCGTGACCAATGGGTCCGCCTGGACCAGCTCGCGCAACAGGTCCAGATCCGCCTGCACCAGGTCGCAGCTGTGGCGATCCAGCGCGAGGCTGCTGGTGGCGCCCCGCAGGAGCACATCGTCAATCTTTGCCAGCGCCCGAGCCAGTCGGAGTTGTCCGGGGCGCGCGACCAGTGCCTCACGCAGGCGATCCCTCACGCCTTCGACCTGCGCAGCCGCCTCCGCTCGGTTCCCCGGCGATGCCGCCGCCAGCGTCAACAGCGCCCAGCGGGTACGGTCGGGCAGGCGGCGCACCTTACCGGCGGCACCGCCGGCTTGCTCCAATTGATCGAGTTGCTGCCCAAGTGCGGGCAACAGGGACTGCAGCTGCGAACGGGGCGGCGGGGCCACCTCCAGCGCCAGCAACTGCGTGATCAGTGCTTCGCTGGGCCAGACCCGGTTGGAGGCGTCCCGCGCAATCAGCTCCGCGAAGCGGTCCTGCGCGACACGCAAGGCCTCGGCGGCCTCGGCGGGCCGACCGAGTGCGAACAAGGTCTCGGCCAGCCAGCGGTTCAGGATGGCCTCCTTGTTGGCGGCCGGGGCATCCGCGGGCCGGGCACGGCGCTGCGGCGCCAGCAATTCGAGTGCCTCTCGAAAGGTCGAGAGCGCCGGCTCCAGCTCGCCCCGCCACAGCCGGGCCTGTCCCAGCCAACTGAGGCTGCCGGCCAGGTCGGACAGGGCCTGGTCACGCTTCTCGCCCGGCGCACCGGGCAACGCCTGGCGTTTCAGGTCGACCGACCCCTCGAACGCCTGTGCGGCCTCCGCCAGTCGTCCGCTCTCCAGCGCCATGACGCCCAGGTTGGTGTGGGCGTAGGACAGCTCCATCATGGCCTCCTGGTCCTCCGGCGCCTCCTTCAGCCACGCCTGGCTGAACGCACGGTAGTCTTCCCAGGCCTTCTGGGCTGCACCGACCTCGCGCTGCAGGCTGTGCACCTGGCCGGCCCAGAAAGCCGCTGCCCCCTGAGCCTTGCGCCAGGCGCCTGTCAGCCCCTGCTCGGGCGGATCGCCGGCCAGGAGCTCGCGGGCGGCATTGAGCGGCTCCAGTGCAGTACCCAGCTCGCGCCGCGTGACCCGCACCTCGCCAATGACGGTCAAGGCCTTGGCCCGGTTCAGGCGCTCGCCGGCCTGGGTGGGCGCGTCGCTCGCCAGATGACTGAGTGCGCGGCTGCCAATGCTGTCCAGCAGCTCCAGGCGCCCGATCGGTCTGAGCTTGTCGGCGAACTCGCCCAGCATGAAGCTCAGCAGATCGTCCGCTTGCTGGCGCCGCGCCTGCGCCTGCTGTTCCGCATCCTCGGCGCGCCGGGCCTGCAACAGGCTGACGGTGGTGGACGCCAGCAGGACCAGCACCGCTGCCGCGCCCGCCCCAACCGCCAACCGATGGCGCCGCACGAAGCGGCCCACGACGTACCACCGGCTGTCCGGCCGGGCGCCGATGGGTTCGTGCAACAGCCAGCGCTGCAGGTCGTCGGACAGGGCCTCGGCGTTGGGATAGCGCTCGGCCGGCAGCTTCTTCAGTGCCTTGGCGACGATGGTGTCCAGGTCACCACGCAGTTGGCGAGCCTGGCGGGCGAATTGAGGGTCGTCACCTTGCCGCGCTGCCTCTGAAAGCCGGCGCGGCACCTGCTCGACCACGGCTTTGAGCAGATCCAGCCGCATCTGTGTGTCGGCGGCCGTCGGGTGGCCGCCCCCCAGCAGCTGATAGAGCAGCACGCCCAGCGCATAGACATCCGTCGCCGTCGTCACTTCGGACTGCTGTACCTGCTCAGGCGCCGCATATTGCGGTGTGTAGGCATGACCGGCCAGTTGCGTCAGCTCGGTGTGCGCGGTGCCCTGCCCCGCGTCGTCCAGCAGCTTGGCAATGCCGAAGTCCAGCAGCTTCACCTCGCCGTCGCGGGTGACGAGGATGTTGCTGGGCTTGAGGTCGCGATGCAGGATGAGGCGGGCATGCGCATGGCCCACCGCGGCCAGCACGTCAAGGAAGAGCCGAACCCGCGCCTCGATGCCGAGGCCGTGCTCTCGGCAATAGGCGTCGATGGGCTGACCATCCACATGCTCCAGCACCAGATAGGGCTGGCCCTGCACCACGCCGGCGTCCAGCAGCCGGGCGATATGCGGGTGCGACAGGCGCGCCAGGATCTGCCCCTCGCGCGCGAAACGACCAGCGTCGCCCGCCGCGAACAGGCCAGCCCGGAGGAACTTCACCGCGACACGGCCCTCGAAGCGTCCGTCCACGCGCTGCGCGGTCCAGACGCTGCCCATGCCGCCTTGGCCCAGCTCCCGCTCCAGTCGGTAGGGACCGATCGTCAGGCCTTCCTGGACGGGGCTCTCGGGAGGGGCCTCCAGGTGCAGGGCATCGACCACGGGGCGCTCCAGGAAGCCTCCGTCGTCCAGCGCCTGCTCCTGCTGCAGCAGAGTGCGCAGCTCGTCGGCCAGTGCGGCATCTTGCTGCGACAGCGCCTCCAGGCGCAGGGCGCGGGCATCGGCGCCCAGATCCAGCAGTTCGTCGAGCAGCGGGCTCAGCACCAGCCAGCGTTCCTTGGTGATCGCGGTCATGTCTTGAGACTCATGGCAAGGAAGAGCCGGGCTTTTTGCCAGTCGCGCTGCACGGTGCGCTCGGTCACGTTCAGTACCTGGGCGATTTCCTGCTCCAGCAAGCCGCCGAAGTAGCGCATCTCCACGACCTGGGCCAGTCGCGGCTCCAGTTGCGCCAGCTCCTCCAGCGCCTCATGCACGCGCAGCACGTGTTCCTCGTCCTGCGGGGCCAGTTCAGCCACGGCGGTGTTCAGCGTCAAGGCTGGCGCGCCACCGCCGCGTCGCTCGGTCTGCCGGGCACGCACCAGGTCGATCACCACGCTGCGCATGGCCCGCGCCACATAGGCCAGAAAGTGGCGCCGGTCCGGGAAGTCGGCCCCCGGCACGCCATCCAGGCGCAGCCAGGCTTCGTGCACCAGCGCCTGGGTATCGAGCAGGGTCAGGTTGCCGGATCGCCGCAGACGGCTGCGGGCCAGGCGCTGGAGGTCGGCGTACAGCCGCCCCACCACCTGGTCCGCCGCTGCCCGATCGCCGGCCTGGGCCGCCCTCAGCAGTTGGGTGATCTCTTGCACCGCCCGCACTCTAACGGCCGGCACGGGCAGGATCGTGCGGCCTTCAGGCGACGCCAAAAATATTTTCGTGCGGCGATGTCGGGTTCCGGCGGGTGATGGCGTTCTTCAGTGTGATGGCCTCGATGTGCCGCCTCGCCGGCAGTCCGAGCCCGACCGTTTCCGGAGCCTGCCCATGTCCGTCACACAACTCATCCCGCAGGATGCCTGCCCCACCAGCCGTGAAGGCTACGCGCCCACGCGGTCGTTGGTGCAGTCGCTGGCCGAGCTCGCCCCCTATCTGTCGCGGCGGGTGGCCCGCTGCCGGCGCGCCGGCGAGCAACTTGCAATGCTGTGGATCGAACTCGCCCCCCTGCCCTCGCCGGCCGACGATAACGAGGACGTACTGGCCGAACTGATGCTTACCGCCAGCCTGCGCGTACGCAACCGCGTGCGCGGCACCGACGAGGTCGTTCAGGTGGGCGACCTGGGCTTTGCCGTGCTGCTGCCGGGCGCAGGCAGTCCGGAAGCAGCCGTGGTGGGGCTGCGACTGCGGCAAACGCTCACGGGCACCTACGGGCTGAAAAGCGGGCAGGCCTACCTCAGCGTGGCCATGGGCGAGGCCGTCTACCCCGAGGCCGGGCTCACCGGCACCGACCTGGCCGAGGCCGCGCAACGCAGCCTGGCCATGCGCCAGGGGGGCTGAGCCTTCCTGCCAGGCTGCACCCGCCGCCTCGGGCGCCGTCACACCTCCAGCCACTCCTTGCGGATGTATGCGTTGGCACGCAGGTCCGCCGGGCTGCCCTCGAAGACGATGCGGCCGTGGCCCATCACATAGCAGCGCTCGGAGATCTCCAGCGCGATGGCCAGCTTCTGCTCGACGAGTAGCACCGCGATGCCACGCTCCTTCAGCGCCTTGAGGTATTCAGCCACCAATTCGACGATCTTGGGCGCCAGGCCCTCGGTCGGCTCGTCGATCATGATGAGATCGGGATCGCCCATCAGCGTGCGACAGAGCGTGAGCATCTGCTGCTCACCGCCGGAAAGCACACCGGCCTCGGTGTGCTGGCGTTCCTTGAGCCGCGGAAACATGCGGTACATGTCGTCGAAGCTCCAGCGCGGCTTCTTGTTGCCGGACTTCTCGCCCAGCATCAAGTTCTGGTGCACCGTCAGCTTGGGGAAGATGTCTCGGTTCTCGGGCACATAGCCCAGTCCCAGGTGGGCGATCTCGTACGCCTCGCGCCCCACCAGCTCCTGCTCGCCCCAAAGGACGGAGCCTTTCGCGTCGACCTGGCCCATGATGGTCTTGACGGTCGTCGAGCGGCCCGCGCCGTTGCGGCCCAGCAGGCTGACGATCTCACCCGGCTTCACCTCCATGCTGACGCCGTGCAGCACATGGCTCTTGCCGTAGAAGGCGTGGACGTTGTCCAGCTTGAGAAGTCTGCCTTCGGTCATGCTGCCGCCGCTTGAGTTTCGGCCAGCACGGAGCCGAGGTAGGCCTCCTGAACGCGTGCGTTTGCGCGCACCGCATCAGGCGTGTCGAAGGCAATGACCTCGCCGTAGACCAACACGGCGATCTTGTCGGCCAAGCCGAACACAACGCCCATGTCATGCTCGACAGTCAGCAGCGTCTTGCCCACCGTCACGTCGCGGATGAGCTGGATGAAGCGCTTGGTCTCGCTCTTGCTCATGCCGGCGGTGGGTTCGTCCAGCAGGATGACGCTGGAACCGCCGGCGATGGTGATACCGATCTCCAGCGCGCGCGCCTCGGCGTAGGTGAGGTTCATGGCCAGCACGTCGCGGCGCTTGTCGAGCTTGATCATCTCGAGGATGTGCTCGGTGCGGTCGTTGGCGTCCTCGAGGTCGGCGAGGAACTTCCAGAATGCGTAGCGGTGGCCCAGGCTCCACAGCACAGCGCAGCGAATGTTCTCGAACACCGACAGCCGCGTGAACAGGTTGGACACCTGGAAGCTGCGCGACAGGCCCTGGCGGTTGATCTCGTAGGGCTTGCTCCCGTCAATGCGCTTGCCGTGCAGGTGGATCTCGCCCGAGGTCGGCGCGAAGCGACCGCTGATCAGGTTGAACAGCGTACTCTTGCCAGCGCCGTTGGGGCCGATGATCGCCACGCGTTCTCCGGCCTGCACGGCCAGGTTGGCGCCCCGGATGATCTCGCTCTTGCCGAAACTCTTGCGCACGTCGCGCAACTCAAGCGCAAAGCTCACAGCGCTTCCCTCCGCTTGATTTCCTTCTCGATGTCTTCCTGGATCTCGCCCCACTCGTGCACGTACTGACGGCGCACGAGTTCGAAGAGGGCGGCACCAACGACGATCAGGAAGCCCGCGCCAAACCAGGCATCCAGGCCAGCACTGTTCAGCGTCGCACCCATGAAGCGCAGCTCGGGGCCGAGGGCCTCGTTGAGCTGGCGGTGGTAGACCATTTCAATCATGGTCGCCGCGCCCACCAGCGCGGCCAGGGCCGTGCCTGCAAGTGCGAGATAGGACGTCCACAGCTTCTTCAGCTTGCCGAAGGCCGCCACGCGCAGGTTCATCAGGATGAGGCTGGCGAATCCTCCCGGTGCGTACATGACCATGAACAGGAAGATGAGACCCAGGTACAGCAGCCACGCCTTGGTCAGCTCCGACAGCAGCACGCCGCAGATGACCATCAAGACCGCGCCGATGATGGGGCCGAAGAAGAAGGTGGCGCCCCCCAGGAACGTGAACAGCAAGTAGGCGCCGGAGCGGGTCGCGTGCAGCACCTCGCCATTGACGATTTCGGTGTTGATGGCACCCAGCCCCCCGGCGACGCCCGCGAAGAAGCCGGAGATGGTGAACGCCATGAAGCGCACCCAGTGCGTGTTGTAGCCGACGAACTCGACGCGCTCGGGGTTGTCGCGCACGGCGTTGAGCATGCGCCCCAGCGGCGTGCGCGTCAGCGCAAACATGGCGGCGGTGCAGACGAAGCAGTAGGCGGCGACGAGGTAGTAGACCTGGATCTGCGGACCGAAGGTGATGCCCATCACCGGCTGGCCGATGACGCGGTTGCTGGACACGCCTCCTTCACCGCCCGAGAACTCGGGCAGCATCAGCGCCAGCGCGAACACCAGCTCGCCGATGCCCAGCGTGATCATCGCGAAGGGCGTGCCGGCCTTTTTCGTTGACACATAGCCCAGTAGCGCGGCGCACACCAGGCCCGCGAAGCCACCGACGAGGGGAACCAGGCTGACCGGCAGGCCGAGCGTGCCGGCGCCCGCCATGTTCAGCGCATGGATGGCCAGGAAGGCGCCCATGCCGCTGTAGACGGCGTGGCCGAAGCTCAGCATGCCACCCTGGCCCAGCAGGATGTTGTAGGCCAGACAGGCGATGACGCCGATGCCCATCTGCGTCAGCATGGTCTGCGCCAGGCCGCTGGTCCAGATGCGCGGCGCAACCAGCAGGACCACGGCGAAGAGTCCCCAGATGAACCAGCGCCCGACGTTGAGCGGCTTGAAGTGGAATTCCTTGGCCTTGCTCATGGTGTCAATCTTCCCGCGTCCCGAGCAGGCCCTTGGGCCGGAAGATCAGGATCAGCACCATCAGCAGATAGGGCAGGATCTGCGCGACATCCTTCAGCGCCAGGCGCAGCACCGGGTAGCCGGGTGTGTCGGGCGTGACGGTCATGCCCAGAGACGTCAGCGCCGAAGCGAGCGAGGCGTCCACCGTCAGCGGCAGCGTCTGAAGCAGGCCGATGACCAGCGAACCGACAAAAGCGCCCGCCAGTGAACCGATGCCGCCCACGACGACGACGACGAAGATGATGGAGCCGACGATGACGGCCATGTTCGGCTCGGTGACGAAGGTGATGCCGCCGATGACGCCGGCCAACGCCGCCAGTGCGCAGCCACTGCCGAACACCAGCATCAGCACGCGCGGCACGTTGTGCCCGAGTGCCTCGACCATCTCAGGGTGGGTCAGTGAGGCCTGAATGACGAGACCCACGCGGGTGCGGGTCAGCAGCAGCCACAGGCCCAGCAGCATCAGCAGCGCGACCAGCATCATGAAGGCGCGTGTCAGCGGGAAGGTGGAACACAGCGCCGCCGTGCAAAGCTCGGGCGCGGCCTTGCCGAGGGCGAAGGACAGCCCCTGCGTTGGCGACGAGATGATGGTGAAGGCCGAGCCCTGCAATGCCTCGGGAGGCGTGAAGGGCACCGCCGTGCGGCCCCAGACCAGTTGCACCAGCTCAAGGATCACGTAGGACAGGCCGAACGTGATCAGCAGCTCCGGCACGTGACCGAACTTGTGCACGCGGCGCAGCGCCAGCCGCTCGAAGGCGGCGCCCATCAGCCCGACGACGATCGGGGCCAGCAGCAGCGCGGGCCAGAAGCCGAC
The DNA here is from genome assembly GCF_036404855.1 of Roseateles sp. Lineage (GTDB taxonomy): Bacteria > Pseudomonadota > Gammaproteobacteria > Burkholderiales > Burkholderiaceae_C > Pelomonas. Next base: position 9,187 of record NZ_DASWYS010000114.1, on the reverse strand, counting down.
GATGCCCGCCAGCGAGTAGGCGACGTAGGCGCCCACCATGTAGAAGCTCGCATGCGCGAAATTCAGCACGCCCATCATGCTGAAGATCAGCGTCAGCCCCGAGCTGAGCATGAACAGCAGCAGCCCGGACGAGAGGCCGTTCAGCAGGTTGATGAAGACTTGATCCAAGGCAGGGCCGACAAAGGGATGGGCCAGGGGATCGCACCGCCCTTCACGGGCGGTGCGGCCGATTCAGGGGCCGTGGCGGTCAGCCAGGCCTCTTCATTTGGCAGGACGTCGGCGTCGACGAGACGTAGCTCTCGAACTGCTTGACCGGCGCCAGCGTCATGCCCGTCTTCTCCGGGCTGTAGGGGTACTTCGCATCGGCCTTCTGCCAGACCGAGATGAACAGGGCCTGCTGCAGCTGGTGATCGGCCTTGCGCATGGTCACTTCGCCGTTGAAGCTCTTCACCGTGAGGCCTTCGAGGGCCGCCGCGACCTTGACCGGGTCGGTGGACTTGGCATTGGCCATCGCCTGGCTCAGCAACGTGTAGATGTGATACACGCTCAGCGTGTACATGTCGTCGCCGAACTTCTTGTTGAATTCCTCGACGTTCTTCTGCGACTCACCGCCCATGTTGTAGTGGCTGTAGGCCACCTGGAAGACGCGGCCTGCGCCGCCCTGGCCCAGGGCCGTGGGCGTACCGGTCACGCCGGTGTAGTAGGTGAAGAACTTGCCGTTGTAGCCGGCCTCGTTGGCGGCCTTGACGAGCAGCGCCAGGTCGGAGCCCCAGTTGCCGGTGATCACGGTATCGGCACCGCTGGCCTTGATCTTGGCGACATAGGGCGCGAAGTCGCGCACCTGGGCCAGCGGGTGCAGGTCCTCGCCGACGATCTGGATGTCGGGGCGCTTGCGCGCCAGCGTCTCCTTGGCGTACTTGGCGACCTGGTGGCCGTGGGCGTAGTTCTGGTTCAGCAGGAAGACCTTCTTGACGTCGGGCTGGTCCTTGATGAACGAGGACATGGCCTCCATCTTCATGGACGTGTCGGCATCGAAGCGGAAGTGCCAGTAGCTGCACTTGCTGTTGGTCAGGTCAGGGTCCACCGCCGAATAGTTCAGGTAGACGATCTCCTTGCCGGGGTTTCGCTCGTTGTGCTTCTGCACCGCGTCGCTCAGCGCCAGCGCGACGCTGGAGCCGTTGCCCTGCATGACGTAGCGGATGCCCTGGTCGGCCGCGGCCTTCAGCAGGTTCAGGGACTCGGCGGGGCTCAGCTTGTTGTCGAAGGGAACAACTTCGAACTTCACGCCGGCGGGGTTGCTCTTGTTGAACTTCTCACCGAGGAACTGGAAGGTCTTGACCTGGTTCTGGCCCACCGGCCCCATCAGGCCAGAGAGTGCATCGATATAGGCCAGCTTGACCGTCTCGCCCTTCTGCGCCTGGGCCGCACCGGCGGCCAGCGCGAGTGCCGCAGCGGCCGTCAGCGCGCGGGTGAGGCGCGAAGGGAAGCGGGCCGAAGTGATGTCGAACATGCTTGTCTCCTGGGTGGTGGCTCTGATGTGAACGAAAGTTAATGCAGCCGGGCCGCGCCGAAGTCCCGGGCTTTCCCCAGACGCTGGCCTGCTCAGGTCGTGGGGAGCTTGTGATTCAGAAACTGGTCGCGCAGCTTGAGCTTCTGCATCTTGCCGGTAGCCGTATGCGGGATCTCGGTGACGAAGACGACGTCGTCGGGGATCTGCCACTTCGCGATGCGGCCCTCGTAGAAAGCCAGCAGCTCCTCGCGCGTCAGCGCCGCATCGGGCTTCTTCACGACAACCAGCAGCGGCCGCTCGTCCCACTTGGGATGCTTGGCCGCGATGACGGCCGCCTCATGCACCGACGGGTGGGCCATCGCGATGTTCTCGAGGTCGATGGAGCTGATCCACTCGCCGCCGGACTTGATGACGTCCTTGCTGCGATCGGTGATCTGCATGAAACCGTCTGCATCGATGGTGGCCACGTCGCCGGTCGGGAACCAGCCGGGCTCGCCGTCCACGCTGACCAGCGGCGACTCGTCGTGATTGAAGTACTTGGAGATGACCCAGTGGCCGCGCACCACGAGATTGCCGGCAGCCTGCCCGTCCCAGGGCAGGGAACGGCCTTCGTCGTCGATGATGGCCATGTCGACACCATAGATGACGCGGCCCTGCTTCTCCAGCAATCGCTGTTGCTGCTCGTGCGGCAGGCCAAGCTGGCGCGTGGTCAGCTTGGACAGCGTGCCGAGCGGTGACATCTCGGTCATGCCCCAGGCATGGATGACCTCCACACCGAAGTCCTCCTGCAGCGACTTCATCATCGCGGGCGGGCAGGCCGAGCCACCGATGACGGTGCGCTTGAAGGTCGAGAACTTCAGGTTGTTCGCCTTGACATAGTTCAGCAGGCCCAGCCACACCGTGGGCACGCCGGCACTGAACGACACCTTCTCGTTCTCAAAGAGTTCGTACAGGCTCTTGCCGTCCAGGTGCGGGCCCGGCATGACCAGCTTGCAGCCGACGATGGCCCCCGTGTACGGGATGCCCCAGGCATTGACGTGGAACATCGGCACGACCGGCAGCACGACGTCACGGCTGCCGCAGTCCATGGCGTCGGGCAGCGCCGCAGCGTAGGCATGCAGCACCGTCGAGCGATGACTGTAGACGGCGCCCTTGGGATGGCCCGTCGTGCCGGAGGTGTAACAGATGCTGGAGGCGGTGTTCTCGTCGAACTGCGGCCAGGCGTAGTGGCCGTCCTCGGCGTCCAGCAGGTCGTCGAAGCACAGCAGGTCGGGGATGCCCGTGGCGGCCGGCATATGGGCGCGCGAGGTCATCATCACGAAGTGCTGCACGCTTGTCAGCAGCGGCGCGATCTTCTCGACCAGCGGCAGGAAGGTCGCATCAAAGCACAGCACGCGGTCCGTCGCGTCGTTGGCGATCCAGACGATCTGCTCAGGGAAGAGGCGGGGATTGATCGTGTGGCACACCAGCCCGGAGCCCGAGGTGCCGTAGTAGATCTCAAGGTGGCGGTGGCCATTCCAGGCCAGCGTGCCGACACGGTCTCCGGGCTGGCAGCCCAGGCGTGCGAAGGCCTGAGCGGCCTGGCGCGAGCGGCGCGCGACTTCGCGCCAATTGCTGCGGTGCAGGTCGCCCTCGACCCGCTTGCTAACGATCTCCGTCTCGCCCGAGTGCCGCTCGGCGTGCTTCAGCAGCGACGAGATCAGCAGCGGGTCCGACATCATTCGGCCCATCAATGCCATGGTTGTCTCCTGGCGGTCTTATCGACCCAGTCTAGCCCCCGGCCCGCCCCCCCACCGTCACAACCGCGACCCTTACCCCCCGGGGAAACACCCAGGCCAGCGAGGCCAAACACCCCCTCACTAAACTGGTGCGATGGATGCTTCTACCGGCCTCGCCTGGACCAACCGCTTCGCCGACCTGGGGCCTGACTTCTTCACAGAATTGCCAGCCCAGGGCCTGCCCGACCCGCACTGGGTGGCGCAAAGCCCCGACTGCGCGCAGTTGTTGGGTTTGCCCGCCGACTGGACCACGCGGCCCGGCGCGCTGGCCGCTCTCTCCGGCAACGCCGCCTGGCCCGGCATGCGCCCCTTGGCCAGCGTCTACAGCGGCCATCAGTTCGGCGTCTGGGCCGGCCAGCTCGGCGATGGCCGCGCGCTGTGGCTGGGCGAGGTCGACACCCCGGCCGGCCCGCAAGAGCTGCAGCTCAAAGGTGCCGGCCGAACGCCCTACTCCCGCCGAGGCGATGGCCGCGCGGTGCTGCGCTCGTCCATCCGCGAGTTCCTGTGCTCCGAAGCCATGGCTGCCTTGGGCGTGCCGACCACGCGCGCCTTGTGCATCACCGGCTCGGCCCTGCCCGTTGTCCGCGAGACGGTGGAGACCGCCGCCGTCGTCACCCGCGTGGCGCCGAGCTTTGTCCGCTTCGGCCACTTCGAGCACTTCGCCCACCACGACCAGCTCGACGCCCTGCGTCGTCTTGCGAACTGGTTCATCGCCCACCATGCGCCGGAATGCGCTGAGGCGCCTGAGCCGGCCGTCGCGCTGCTGCACAAGGTGTCGCTGCAGACGGCCGATCTCATCGCGCACTGGCAGTCCGTCGGCTTCTGCCATGGCGTCATGAACACGGACAACATGTCCATGCTGGGCCTAACGCTGGACTACGGCCCCTTCGGCTTCATGGACGCCTTCGACCCCGGCCACGTCTGCAACCACAGCGACGACCGCGGCCGCTATGCCTATGCGCGCCAGCCGGCTGTCGCATTCTGGAACCTGCATGCACTGGCCCAGGCCCTGCTGCCGCTGATGCCCATCGCAACGGAAAAGGAGGCCGAGACCTCCACCGAGCGGCTGCTGGAGGCCGTCGAGGCCTACCGCGAGCGTTTCGCCAGCCAGATGCTGGCGCGTCTGCGCGGCAAGCTCGGGCTCGAGGGCGAGGATTCGGGCGATCAGACCCTGGCCGACGACTTCCTCAAGCTGATGGCCGCCTCGCGCGCCGACTTCACGCTGAGCTTCCGCCGCCTGTCGCACGCGCAGACGGCGTCCGAGCCGCTGCGCGACCTCTTCGTCGACCGCGAGGCGCTGGATGCCTGGCTGCAACGCTGGCGCGCCCGCGTGACGCCGGGAGCGCAGGCGCGCATGCTGGCCGTCAATCCGGCCGTCGTGCTGCGAAACCACCTCGCCGAGGGCGCCATTCGCGCCGCCCAGCGGGACGACTTCACGGAGATCGAGCGGCTGCTGAAAGTTCTGAGCCGCCCGTTCGACGAACCGGTTCTCCCCAGCGACGCCGCCCTGCCTCCCGACTGGGCCTCCACCCTCGAAGTCTCCTGCTCATCATGACCGACAAGCCCTACCCCATCCAGAAGACCGATGCCGAGTGGCGCGAGCAACTCGACCCCATGCAGTACCAGGTCGCCCGCCACGCGGCCACGGAGCGCGCCTTCACCGGCAAGTACTGGGACCACTTCCAACCCGGCCACTACAACTGCATCGGCTGTGGCACGCCGCTGTTCGAGGCGGACACCAAGTTCGATGCCGGGTGCGGCTGGCCCAGCTACTGGGCGCCCGTCAACAGCGAGGTGGTCGAGCGCGTGGTGGACCGCAGCCACGGCATGGTGCGCGTGGAGGTGCGCTGCAACCGCTGCGGCTCCCACCTGGGCCATGTCTTCCCTGATGGCCCAGAGCCGACGGGCGAGCGTTTCTGCATCAACTCGGCTGCCATTGATTTCGTCAAGGACAATGCGGGCGCATGAAGTTATTGCTCGACTTTCTCCCGCTGATCCTGTTCTTTGTCGCCTTCAAGGGCGCCGAAGGCCACCCGGATGCCGCGGCCGCCTTTGCAACGGAACATTTCGGTTTCCTGGTCCAGGGCGGCACCGTCGGCCCGCAGGAAGCGCCTGTGCTGCTGGCCACCGTCGTCGTCATGATCGCCACGCTGGCCCAGGCAGCCATCCTCAAGCTGCGCGGCAAGAAGATCGACCTGATGCTGTGGATCAGCCTGGCGCTGGTGGTCGTGCTGGGCGGCGCCACAGTCTGGTTCCACAACGAGACCTTCATCAAGTGGAAGCCCACCGGCCTGCATTGGGCAATGGCCCTGACCCTGTGGATCTCCCAGGCCTGGTTCGGCAAGAACCTGATCCAGGCCATGCTGGGTGCCGAGCTGCGCCTGCCCGACGCGGTCTGGCTGCGCCTGAACCGCGCCTGGGTGCTGTTCTTTGCCGCCATGGGGGTCGCCAACCTCTACGTGGCCTACCACTTCACGACTTCGGCCTGGGCCAATTTCAAGGTGTTTGGCGTCACTGGCCTGATCGTGCTGTTCACGCTGGCCCAGGGCCTGTATCTCAGCAAGCACCTGCCGCCGGAAGAGGACGGCAAGTCATGAGCATCGCGCAAGAAATCGAACGCCGGCTTCGCGCCGAACTGGCGCCGACCGAACTGAGCATCCGCGACGACAGCGCCCAGCATGCCGGCCACGCCGGCGCCCGCGAAGGGGGGCACTTTCATGTGGCTGTCGTGTCGGATCGCTTTACGGGCTTGCAACGACTGGCCCGTCACCGCCTCGTTTATGATTGTTTGACCGACCTGATGCAGCGCGGCATCCACGCGCTGGCCATCGACGCCCGCACCCCGGGTGAGCGCTGAGCCGGGTCGGGCGTGATCGAACCGCGCGCCCCGTACCGGGCGCGATTTTTTTAGCTTGACTCACATCCCAGCCCAATGAAGAAGTTTGCGCTTGCCGCCGTCGTCGCGGCCACCATCTCGGCCCTCGTGCCGGCTGCCGCAACCGCGCAGAACATCACCACCGTTAACGGCAAGCCCGTGCCCAAGGCACGCGTCGAGACGCTGATCCAGCAGGTCACCAAGAGCGGCCAGCAGCAGCGGTCGCCCGAGCTGGAAGCCCAGATCAAGGACGAGGTCGTGCGTCGCGAGATCTTCATGCAGGAAGCCGAGAAGCGCGGTATCCCGCAGAGCGCCGACTACAAGGCCCAGATGGAACTGGCCCGCCAGATGCTGCTGATCCGCGCACTGATGGAAGACGCCAAGACCAAGAACCCGGTTACCGATGCCGAAGCCCAGGCCGAGTACGACAAGTTCAAGGCCGCCAACAGCGGCAACGAATACCGTGCCCGCCACATCCTGGTCGAGAAGGAAGAAGACGCCAAGGCCCTGATCGCCCAGATCAAGGCAGGCGGCAACTTCGAGGAACTGGCCAAAAAGAACTCGAAGGACACCGGCTCGGCAGCCAATGGCGGCGACCTGGACTTCGCCAACCCGAACAACTTCGTGCCCGAGTTCAGCAAGGCCATGGTCGCGCTGGAAAAGGGCCAGATGACGGAAGAGCCGGTGAAGAGCCAGTTCGGCTATCACATCATCAAGCTGGAAGACACCCGTCCGGCAACCTTCCCGGCCTTCGACGACGTCAAGGCACAGATCAAGCAGCGCATCGAGCAGCAGAAGATGATCGACTTCCAGGAAGGCCTGATCAAGAAGGCGAAGACGGACTACTCCTTCGCCAAGTAAGCCCTCGGGCCGCAACGATCAAGCCCGCTGACCGAAAGGTCAGCGGGCTTTTTTGATTCAGGTGACCAGGCGGCCAGCTTCGATGCGCAGTTGGCGCTCGCAGCGTGCTGCGATCTCGCGGTCATGCGTGACCAGCACCAGCGTCGTTCCGGCCTCGCGATTGAGTTCGAACATCAACGCCATCACCGAGGCGCCGGTCGCGAAGTCCAGGCTGCCCGTCGGCTCGTCAGCCAGCAGCAGGGCAGGACGCTGCACGAAAGCGCGCGCCAGCGCCACACGTTGCTGCTCCCCGCCCGACAGCACGCGCGGGTAGTGGCCCAGGCGCTCGCCGAGGCCCACCCGGGCCAGCATGGCCGCGGCCTGGTCGCGGGCATCGCGCTCACCGCGCAACTCCAGCGGCAGCATGACGTTCTCCAGCGCCGTCAGATTGGGCAGCAACTGGAAGCTCTGGAACACGAAGCCCAGTTCGCGCCCGCGCACCGCGGCGCGCTGATCCTCGTCCAGCGTAAACAGGTCCTGGCCCCGAAGCTTCACAGTGCCGCTGCTGGGCGTGTCGAGCCCGGCGAGGATCGCCAGCAGTGTGCTCTTGCCCGAACCCGAGGCGCCAACGATGGCAACCGATTCCCGGGCGGTCAGCGTGAAGCTGATGTCATGCAGAATCGTCAGCTCCCCGGTCGCGTCGCTCACGCGCTTGGTGATCTGGTCAACTTGAACAAGGGCTTCGGGCATGTCGGGACTGCGGCGGCGATGGGTAGTGGCGCACTTTAGCCTGGGGGTGATGGCTGGCTGGACGTCAGGGGTTGTCATGCCGGCAAATGCCGCCGCCGAGCCCCCCGTCATCCTCGTCGTCGGTGACAGCCTGTCGGCCGAGTACGGTCTCAAGGCGGGCACGGGCTGGGTGGCGCTGCTGCAGGCTCGGCTGGTCGAGCAGAAGAAGCCGCACCGCGTCGTCAACGCCAGCATCAGTGGCGACACAACGTCGGGCGGCCGCAGCCGACTGCCGGTGGCCCTGCGCACGCACAAGCCAGCCATCGTCATCCTCGAACTGGGCGGCAATGACGCGCTGCGAGGGCTGCCGCTGTCCAGCACGCGTGACAACTTGCTGGCAATGGCGCGTGCCGCGCACGCGGCGGGTGCCAAGGTCATCGTTGTCGGCATGCAGGTGCCGCCCAACTACGGCAGCAGCTATGCGCGCGACTTCGAGGGATTGTTCGCCGAGGTGGCCAAGCAGGCCCAGGCCGGCCTGGTGCCCTTTCTGCTCAAGGGCGTGGCCGATCGCACCGACGCGATGGACTGGTTCCAGCCCGACCGCATCCACCCACTGGCCAAGGCGCATCCGCGCATGCTGGACAACGTCTGGTCCGCACTGAGGCCGCTGCTCGGCTAGGACGGGCGCAACTCAGCGCTCGGCCTGACGTTCGTTGGGCCTGGCATCGTTCTGCGGCCGATCCCGGCGCACCGGCACACCGTCCTGGCGGCCGCGCTGCGGGCCTTCATCACGAGGCTGGGCACGAGGCTGAGCCTGCTGAGGCTGGGGCGTCTGCACGCGCGGCACTTCTACCTGACGCTGCGGTTCGGGTTGAGGCATGCGGCGTTGCTGGGACTCTTCGCGACGCTGCAGTTCATCGCGACGCTGCTGGAGGTCCCGCTGCTGCGCCTCGCGTTGTTGCGATTCCCGCTGCTGCGCTTCGCGTTGTTGCGATTCCCGCTGCTGCGCCTCGCGTTGTTGCTGCTGCGCCTCGCGCTGCTGCTGCATTTCGCGCTGCTGCGCATCCCGTTGCTGCTGTTGCTGGGCTTCGCGCTGCTGCTGTTGCTGGGCTTCGCGCTGCTGCTGTTGCGCTTCGCGTTGTTGTTGCTGTTGCTGCGCTTCGCGTTGCTGCTGTGGCGCGCGCCAGGGCACGTTGTCGCCACCGCGTTGTGGCTGCTGCTCCAGGCCGGGCCGCGCCTGAGGCGTTTGAGGCTGGACGATGGCCGGCACGGCCGGCTGCGGCGCCTGCGGCTCGGGACCGCGATGGTCGCGGCGCACGGGCACTTGGCCATCGCTGCGCCATCCCGACCCAGCGTCGGGGCCACGCGGCGCACGGCGGGGCAGATCGGTGTCCGCCGGGCGCGTCGGCGCGGCTGGCAGCACGGCGGCCAGGTCGTTGCGACCGGGCGCGACGG
>NZ_DASWYS010000113.1:0-10954 GCF_036404855.1 Roseateles sp. | reverse complement strand
CACCCGCGACAGGTCGGCCACGAAGTTGCGGCCCGCATGCTTCAGCGCCGCATCGGCGCCGGCATCCACAAAGACGGTCGCCGGCTGGCCGGCCTTCACCAGCGCCAGGCCCCGGCCGGGGTCGCGCACGCAGACCGACACCGGCGTGTCACAGGCCAGCACCGGCCCGACGAGGCTGACCGCGGCCAGCAGCCCGGCCATGGACTTCAAGAAACGCATCACCGCTTGTCTCCAGGCATCGGCCCCTGCACCGGGGGCTCTTTCGCCATTGATGGTTACGCAATCAGATGCCCGGCTCGTTCCGCCCCTGGCCTTCCGATCGGGATTTTCCCTGGTATGTCTTCGGACTTCTCCGTGCCCGCATCGCCTGGACAAGTTCCTGCAATCCATGCTTCGGCACATTTATGGTAGCGTAACCTTTTTCGCGACGCCAGCGTTGCCACGCTCACATCCCAGCCGAAGTCATGATCCGCAACCCCGTGCTGCCCGGCTTCAATCCGGACCCCTCGTTCTGCCGTGTCGGCGACGACTTCTACATCGCGACCTCCACGTTCGAGTGGTACCCGGGCGTGCAGATCCACCATTCACGCGACCTCGTCAACTGGACGCTGGTCGGCCGCCCGCTGAATCGCAAGAGCCAGCTCGACCTGCGCGGCAACCCCGACTCCTGCGGCGTCTGGGCGCCCTGTCTGTCCTGGGCCGACGGGCTGTTCTGGCTGGTCTACACCGACGTCAAGCGTTTCGAGGGCAACTTCAAGGATGCGCACAACTACATCGTCACGGCGCCGAGCATCGAGGGGCCCTGGAGCGACCCGGTCTATGTGAACTCCTCCGGCTTCGACCCCTCGCTCTTCCATGACGAGGACGGCCGCAAGTGGTTCCTCAACATGGTCTGGAACCACCGCACGGGCTCCATTGGCGGCCAGCCCAAGGCACCGGCCTTCGATGGCATCCTGCTGCAGGAGTGGGACGCCCAGCGCGGCCAGCTCGTCGGCCCCGTCACCAACATCTATCGAGGCACCGAGCTGGGCCTGGTCGAAGGTCCGCACCTTTTCAGGCGCCAGGGCTGGTACTACCTGATCACGGCCGAGGGCGGCACGGGCTACAGCCACGCGGTGACGATGGCGCGCTCGCGCACGCTTCGGGGTCCGTATGAGACCCATCCGCGCCAACACGTCGTGAGCAGCAAGGACGCGCCGGAGGCGCCGCTGCAGCGCGCCGGTCACGGCCAGGTCGTCGAGCTTGCCGACGGCAGCACCTACCTCGCCCACCTCTGCGGCCGCCCCCTGCCCGGGACGCTGCGTTCGCCGCGCGGCCGCGAGACGGCCATCCAGCGCTGCGTGTGGGGCGAGGACGACTGGCTGTATCTGGCGCACGGCGGCATGGTGCCGGCGATGGACGTGGTGGCGCCGGTCGCTGGCGTCGAGCCCAAGCCGCGCGAGGCCGTGCGCCGTCGCTTCATCGACTGCGCCGTCCTGCCATCGGAGTTCCAGTGGCTGCGCACGCCAGAGCCCGAGCGCCTGTTCACGCTGACCGGGTCGGCCCTGCGCCTGACCGGCCGCGAATCGGTGGGCAGTTGGTTCGAGCAGAGCCTCGTGGCGCGCCGTCAGGAGGACGCCTCCTTCCGCGCCGAGTGCACGCTCGCCGACTTCACGCCAGACACATATCAACAGGCAGCCGGCCTCACGCACTACTACAACCGCCACAAGTTCCATGCCCTGGTCGTGACCTGGCAGGACGGCGTCGGCCGCGTGCTCAGCATCCTGTCGTGCCCCGGCGACTGGCCCGACAACCGGCTGGAGTTCCCGCTGGCCGAGCCCGTGCCGTTGCCGGCCTCCGGTCCGGTGCGCCTGGCCGCGGACGTCGACGGCACCGCCCTGCAGTTCCAGGCTGACTGGGGCAAGGGCTGGCACCCCGTCGGCCCGGTGCTGGACGCCAGCGTCATCTCCGACGAAGGCGGTCGCGGCGAGCATGGCTCCTTCACCGGGGCCTTCATCGGCATGCTGGCTTTCGACACCAGCGGCGCCGCCCGCACGGCGGACTTCACGAGCTTCGACTACCTGCCGCGATGAAGGCGGAGGTCTACCGACTCGGCAGGGCCGGCGGCCTGCAGATCGCGGTCAGCGATTTCGGGGCGCGCTGGCTGTCCTGCCTCGTACCCATGGCGGATGGCAGCGTGCGCGAGGCCGTCCTGGGGCATGCCACGCTGGCCGACCACATGCGCGAGCCCGGCTTCTTCGGCGCCGTGGTGGGCCGCTACGCCAACCGCATCGGCGGTGCGACCTTCACCCTCGACGGCCACGAGCACCGACTGGCGGCGAACGAGGGCGCCAACCAGTTGCACGGCGGCCCCGAGGGCTTTGACCGCCGGCGCTGGAGCGTCGTCGATCACGGCCCGCTGCACCTGCGCCTGGGCCTGCACTCGCCGGACGGCGACCAGGGCTATCCCGGCGCGGTGGACGCCGAGGTCGAGTACCGCGTCGATCCGGGCCACGCCGCGCTCACGCTGCGCTTCGGCGCGCGCACGACGGCGACCTGTCCCGTCAACCTGACCAGCCACCCCTACTTCAACCTCGATGGCCGCACCGCGCCGGTGCTGGGCCATGGCCTGCAGGTGGCCGCCGACCACATGCTGCCGGTTCGGCCCGACATGATTCCCACGGGCGAGCTCGCGGCCGTTGACGGCACGCCGTTCGACCTGCGCCAGGCGCGCCGCCTCGGCGAAGGCCTGGGCCGGGGCGAACAGCAACGCATCGGCAGCGGCTACGACCACTGCTTCGTGCTCGACGAGGTGGCCGCGCGGGGCGAGCGGGCCGCGGCGGAACTGATATCGACGGACCGGCGGCTGGCCATGCGCCTCTTCACCGACTACCCCGGCCTGCAGGTCTGCAGCGGCAACTTCGTCCAGAACTCGCGCGGCCGAGATGGCCAGCCGTTCGCGCGCCACGCCGGCATCGCGCTGGAGCCGCAGTTCTTCCCCGATGCGCCCAATCATCCTGTCTGGCGCGACCAGGGCTGCGTGCTGCGGCCGGGGCGGGCCCTGAACCGCTGGATGCGGCTGGAGTTCGACGCACGCTAGGCCAGCGTTCGGGTCGAAGCCAGTGCGCAGCGTTTTGGTGAAAACGCTGACCGCCGAAAGGTCATCGCGCCTTATGATAGCGCTCCCATAGACCCTCGGATTTGCACCCATGATGCTCACCGACCGCACGATCGCCCAGGTCAGGGCCGCCTGCGCCGCAGCCGCCGCGGCCACAACGATCCACGCCGCTTTCCCCCGGGGGCAACGCCTCGCGGTGCGGCATGCGCGAGCCGGGGCGGTGAGGGGCGCGCTCACGGATGCGCCGGACAGGCTGACCCGGCAGCGAGGCCAGGCGTGACCCGCTCGAAAGCCGTCGAGGACCTGCGCAGCGCGCGCTGGTTCGCCAAGGACGATTTCCGCAGCTTCGGCCATCGCAGCCGTGTGTTGCAGATGGGCTATGGCGCCGAGGACTTCATCGGCAAGCCCGTCATCGCCATCGTCAACACCTGGAGCGATGCCAACCAGTGCCACACCCACTTCAAGCAACGGGTGGAGGACGTCAAGCGCGGCATCCTGCAGGCAGGCGGCTGGCCGCTGGAGCTGCCGGCCATCTCCCTGAGCGAGAGCATGGTCAAGCCGACCTCCATGCTCTATCGCAACTTCCTCGCGATGGAAACGGAGGAGCTGCTGCGCAGCCACCCGGTGGACGGCGCCGTGCTGATGGGCGGCTGCGACAAGACCACGCCGGGCCTGTTGATGGGCGCCATCAGCATGGGCTTGCCCTGCATCTACCTCCCCGCGGGGCCGATGCTGCGCGGCAACTGGCGCGGGCAGGTGCTGGGCTCGGGCAGCGACGCCTTCAAGTACTGGGACGAGCGTCGCGCCGGTCGCCTGAGCGACCAGGCCTGGGCAGAGATGGAGGCCGGCATCGCGCGCAGCCACGGCACCTGCATGACCATGGGCACGGCGGCCACCATGATGGGCATTGCCGAAGCGATCGGCTTCACGCTGCCCGGCGCCAGCAGCATCCCTGCGCCGGATGCCAATCACATCCGCATGTCCGCCGAGTGCGGTCGCCGCATCGTGCAGATGGTGTGGGAGGACCTGACGCCCGCCCGCCTGCTCAGCCCGGGCAGCTTTGCCAACGGCATCGCCGTCGCGATGGCCATGGGCTGCAGCACCAACGCCATCATCCATCTCGTGGCCATCAGCCGCCGCGCGGATCTGGCCGTCACGCTGGACGACTTCGATGCGGCCAGCCGTAACGTCGGCGTCATCGCCAACATCCGGCCCAGCGGCGATCGGTATCTGATGGAGGACTTCTTCTACGCCGGCGGCCTGCCGGCCATGATGAACACCATGGCGTCCCAGCTGGACCTCTCCGCGCTGACCGTCAACGGCAAGACCGTCGGCGAGAACATCGCGGGCGCCGAGGTCTTCAACGACGACGTGATCCGGCCTCTGGACAACCCCATCTACGCCGAAGGCGCGCTGGCGGTGCTGCGCGGCAATCTCGCGCCGGACGGTGTCGTCATCAAGCCCAGCGCGGTGGCCCCGCACCTGCTGCGGCACACCGGCCGCGCACTGGTGTTCGACGACTACCCCAGCCTGAAGGCCGCAGTGGACGACCCGGACCTCGACGTGACCGGCGACGACATCCTCGTGCTGCGCAATGCCGGCCCCAAGGGCGCCGGCATGCCGGAGTGGGGCATGCTGCCCATCCCGACCAAGCTGCTCAAACAAGGCGTGACGGACATGCTGCGCCTGTCCGACGCCCGCATGAGCGGCACCAGCTACGGCGGCTGCCTCTTGCACTGCAGCCCCGAGGCCTTCATCGGCGGCCCGCTGGCGCTGGTGAAGACGGGCGACCGCATCACCGTCGATGTGCCGGCCCGACGCATCCACCTCGAGATCAGCGACGAGGAGTTCGCTGCTCGCCAGGCCGCCTGGACGCCGCCGCCACCGCGCTACGAGCGTGGCTACGGCTGGATGTTCGGCCGCCACATCCTGCAGGCCCACGAGGGCTGCGACTTCGATTTCCTCGAAACCCAGTTCGGCGCGCCCGTGCCCGAGCCGGTCATCTATTGAGGCACACCATGAATCCCGACACCCGCAAGAAGCTGATGGGCGTCAGCACCGCGACGCTCTGCACCGCCCTGTTCAAGCGCGGCCTGCGCCACCAGTTCATCCAGGGGGTGCTGCCGCTGAACGCCAGCCTGCCCAACATGGTGGGCCCCGCCTACACGCTGCGCTACATGCCTGCGCGCGAGGACCTGAACGACATCAGCGTTTTCAAGGACCGCGCCCATCCGCAGCGCAAGGCCGTGGAGGAATGTCCCGAAGGCGCGGTCCTCGTCATCGATAGCCGCAAGGATGCGCGGGCGGCCTCGGCCGGCGGCATCCTCGTCGCGCGCCTGATGGTGCGGGGAGTGGCCGGCGTCGTCACCGATGGCGGCTTCCGCGACAGTCCCGACATCGCGAAGTACCCCTTCCCCGCCTACCACTCGCGACCCAGCGCGCCCACCAACCTGACGCTGCACCAGGCCATCGCCATCAACGAGCCCATTGGCTGCGGCGACGCGCCGGTCTTTCCGGGCGACATCGTCGTCGGCGATGCCGAAGGCGTCATCGTCATTCCCGCGCACCTGGCCGACGAGATCGCGAACGAAGCCGTCGAGATGACCGTCTTCGAGGACTACGTGCAGGAGAAGGTCCTGGGCGGCCGCAGCGTGCTGGGCCTGTACCCGCCCACCGACGTTGATGTGGCCGCGGACTTTGCGGCCTGGCGCCAGCTCAAGGAACGCTGAGCTTCTTCGCGCAGCGACGCTCCAGCACTTCGACCGGGAAGGCCTCGGCCATCACGCGGTAGCCCGCCAGCGACGGATGCAGACCGTCGTTGTCGACGTCGGCGCGCAGGTACGCCGGCCGCGCCGGATCGCGCATCAGCGCGTCGAAGTCCAGCAGCGCATCGAAGCGTCCCGGCTCGCGCAACCAGGCGTTGAGCGCCTGACGGTCGGCCTCGTTCTCTGCTTGCGGGGCGTAGTAGCCGCTGCCCGAGTAGGGCATGACGGTCGCGCCGATCAGGCAGACGCCGCGGGCGCGGGCGCGCAGGGCCAGGTCGGCAAAGCCGGCTTTCAACTCGGCCAGCAGTGCCGCGCGAGACTCCGGCGTTGTCGCCCGGCCGCGATGGCTGACGCCGAGGTCGTTGACGCCGATCAGGACGACCGCATGGGTCACGCCCGTGCGCGCCAGCACGTCGCGGTCAAAGCGCGACACGAGGTTGGGCCCGAGGCCGTCACGCAGCAGCCGACCACCCCCGATGCCCGTGTTGACGACCGAGGCCTCGCGCCCCCGCGCCACCAGGCGGCGCGACAGCGCATCGGTCCAGCGCTGGTAGCTGCCCGAAGGCACGCCATAGCCGTCGGTGATGGAGTCACCCGTCGCCACCAGCACGGGAAGCGGCCGGGGCACGCGCACGTCGACGGCCGCCAGATGCCACCAGCCCTCTTGACCCACCGCCTCCGGCCAGTCCGCCGCGTCGGCGCGGTTGCCCGCCACGGCCCAACTGCGGATGCGTGAGCCCGGATGGACACTGACCTGGGCTGGGCCAACCTGCACATGCCATTGCACGGCGACGTCGGCCAGCACCGGCAGCGCCAGCTCGACGGGATCGCTCCAGGCCTCGGCATGGGCGGGCACGATCACCTCGCGCCGTCCGCCAAAGCGCAGCGGCAGCAACGTGTCCGCCGCCAGCGACGGCAGCGGATCGAGGGCCGCGACGCGCGCGATGCTGGCGGCATCGACCACCAACGGCTCGTCGCCGAACAGATTGCTGACACGCACGCGCACGGCCTGGCCCGCGGCGGCGACGCGCACGATCTGGCGCAAGCTGACGTCCCGCATCGGCTGCCGCCACAGCGCTGGTGGCGACTTGACTTCGACATCCGGCGCCGGCACCGGCTGGGCCAGCATGGCGCTGCCCCAAGCCGCCGCCCAATCGGCCTGGGGACCTTGCGGCGTCGAAACGCAGCCCGCCAGCAGCAGGGCCGCTGCCGTCAACCAACCACCGCGGCGCGGGCCGGTCTTTTCCATACGTGCACTCATCCGGTTGCGGTCCTGTCAGCAGCAAATGGAAAATGATAGCGCAACCATAATGGCAGATCATTGTTCGGTCAGCGCCATAGCCAGCATCACCTTCACCTCACAGGTCCTGGAACCACGCGATCTGCTTGGCGGCGCTGACTCGTGATGGCCACCCTCTCCGGGCCGCCTCGCCTAAAAACTTACACCACCTCGTGGGGCATCACCGGCGCCCGGGCGCGAGTTTCCCAACGACGCTTAGGCTGCCCGGCCTTCTTGGCCGGGAGAGGCGATGCAGGCCCGTCGAGTCGCCCTGCTGCCCGCCCAAAAGCTCCGGGCGCTGGGCGCCCTCTGCAAGGCAGGCGTTCGCCTATGTTGTACCGGCGTCAACTAACGCGAGCTTCGCCAGGCTTCATGATGCGGGCAGGATTCCCCGCCACCGTGGCACCAGCGGGGACATCCCTGGTGACCACGGCCCCAGCTCCAATCAGCGCGTCATCGCCAACCGTCACGCCGGGCATGATGAGCGCGCCGCCACCGATCCACACGTTCCTGCCAATCTTGATGGGTCGCCCGAACTCCAAACCTTGGGCGCGCAGCGCCGGTTCGCGCGGATGGTCTGCGGTGAGGATTTGCACATCCGGGCTTTGTTGAGGCGCTGCTGAATGAAGCGATCAAGTTGGCCGCCAATGGGGAGCCTGAACTCGCGAAACAGGTGCTGCGCGATTTGGTCGCCGGGCTCAAGCGTTGAGCTCGGCTCTTTACCGTTCAGGTGAGATGTGATGATTGCGCTTGTCCGACATCATGCCGTGGTTTGCGCGATCGGCCTCGGCTTGGCGGTGCCGGCATGGGCGGACGAACCGCTGCACGGTCAGGTCATTGGCGTCGTGGGCGACGTCATCACGCTGGTCGACGCCCGGCAGCGTGAACACCAGTTACGGCTTGCCTTCATCGACGCGGCCGTGCCGGGTCAGCCCTTCGCCGATGAAGCGCAATCAGCCCTGTCTGCCATGTTGCTCGGCCGACAAGTGACGGCGCAGATTCGCGGGAGGGACCAAGACGGCATCGCCGTGGTCGAGGTGGTCGAGCCCCATGGCCATGTCATGAACCTCGAGTTGGTTCGCCGCGGCCTGGCCTGGCGTGACTATTTTCGATGCACAGAACCAGCCCGACCGCGAGCAGTACCAGACAGCCCTGTCCGAAGCTCAGCAGGCGCGGCAGGGCCTGTGGTCCCAGGATCGCGTGGAGGCACCTCGGGACTTTCGGGCACGCGTCAGTCAGCACATGCGCTGGTGGCTGTATGCAGTTGCTGGTCTGGCTGGCTACACCTTGCTTGGGCTCGTCTTTTCCGTCTATGACAAGCGTATCTCGGCCTGGATCGAACGGCAGGATCAAATCACCAAGGAATCGACTGAGGCTTACCGCCAGGCGCGCATGAAGGCTGAGGCAGAGCAAGCAGAGCGGGATCGGACGCGGGAGATCGCCAATCGGGAGATGGACAGACTGGCTGCCGAGCGCCGGCGTCGAGAGTCCGTGTAGCGCCCGCCTACTTCCCTTGTTGGGTCGCTGCAGCCAGGCTCTCCCCGACCCGAGGCCACGTCCTGTTGAGGGCATCCAAGCCAACGTCCAAGGCCTTGCGCCAAGCCGGGCCGCGTGCACGTGTCGAGGCGACCATATCGACGATGGTGTCGGGATCTCGCTGCACGAAGTAGTCGATCAGCGCCGCAGCCTGGGCGATGTCCTTCTTCGTCTTTGATCGGCTGTCCCCGGTCCGTTCGGCGGCCACGAGCAGCTTGCCCACGGCGTAGGTGGCCGGGGCCGGCAGGTTGACGACGATGGCCGAGGTACTGCCAAGCAGGGCTGCCGGGATGGGAGCTTCAAGCGCCAGCTCCATGAAGCGCAGCGGCTGCAGCGTCACGTTCAGCGCCCGGCATTCGACCGGCTCGTCACCGGTGCGCGTCCGGGAGGTCAGCCAGTCCAGATCGAAGTCCGGCTCGTCCGGCTTCACGTAGCGTGTTCCAGAGTTCACCGGCACAAAGCCCATCTGGAGGGACTCGATCGCCGAGTGGGCATCGACGCGGGCGTCCGGCGCCACAGCCAACGAGAGGTTTTTGCCCGCGTGGGCGAAGTCAAGGTCGACCGTCTGGCCAGGATCGCCCCAGAGTACGCCCAGCACGTTTTGGTAGGCCAAGAAGGCATGCGTGCCCACCACGAGGGCGCCGGCCGAGAACACGCCGTGATCAGCGAGGCGCTTCAGGACGCGGAAGTGCTTCGGCGCGACGGTGTAGCAACCCAACGCTGCAGCCGCGTTGGCCAACTTGCGCAAGTGCGCCTGGTTCGCGACCGCAGTCTCGTTGTGAGCGGCTTCGATGAGCGCGCGGGTCGCCTCGTCATCCGGACCGACATAGATCTGCTCGAGGCCGGCCGGGCCCTTGCGCTGGTAGTAGTGGTACCGCTTGCCGTGAATCAGCTTCGACGCGAAGCCGCCTGGAAGGTCAGCGGGCGATCGATTGAGCTGCGCCATTCGGGCTGCGGAGAGCGCGGAGGAGTAGGCGGCCTGAGCTGCCAGGCTGTTGTCAACGAACATATTTTTATACTACCTTTTCCAGTGAGGTAGTACATCACATTCTGACCACAAATTCCGTCAAAGCCGACGGGACCACGTCAGACGACCTCCAAGACTGCACTCAGGTCGTTGTTGACACATTGCTGCTCTTGGTCGCCGGCCTCCCCAATCCAGTCGAGAACCTAGGCGTCAAGAGGATCGACCCGACCGCCCGGCTGGTCAAGCCCCCACTGACCCGCTGCGCAGCGGCCAGGTCGGACGAAGCCAAGGATCTGGGCGCGAAGCTGAGCCAGCCCGAGCCTTACTTGTTGGAGTCACCGGCACGGATTGGCGAGCTACCTTCAGCCCGCACCTTAGCAATTCAAGGCCGCACAGACGCGCGCCCCGCACCAAACGGACCCGCTTGTTTACGACATTTGCGCGTGAACAGCAGCACCGGAAGATGCGGCTCCAGATTGCAGTCGATGTTTACGACTTCATTAGCCTGTTTACGACTCTAATTGTCGAGAACACAGAGTTGACTCCCACAAATAAAGTCCGTCGGGACTGGCATGCGTAAGTTGTTGATTTTTCGGCACGATCCATGTGCATCAAAGTCCGTCGGGAGTCCGCGTTCGGCCGGTCGCAACCAACCCATTGCAAATAAAGTCCGTCGGGCTACCTGTGGCCGCATGCTAGCCCGTTCGCGTGGCGCATCTCATGGACCACTGCGATCTCCAGAAAGACCGCTTCGCCAGCGATCTTTGCCATTGGGCGACGACCTTCCGGCGACCGTTCATGTGACGGTGCCGGTCGTCCAAGTGCCCACAGCCTCAAGGCTCGACCGACTGGTAGGCAGGTATCTTTTCAGGAACCTTGTCCGAACGCTTCATCCGGGGGACAAACAGAGCTGCCAGGTCTGTTCATCATCAGGCGCGTTGAACCCCTTCGCTCGACCCACTTGATGCGAACAAATCAAACGTATGTATCGTTCCGCTCGCCAAGCCTACTGCCAATCTCAAGCAGGTGGCAGCAACTCGCGGCTCAGAAGCGCCGAAAGGAATGCCTGCCACTACCCACATCAAGCACTTCGCCCCGCCACGAGATCGTCGCTGTTGCATTGACAGGGACGCTCAGTTCGAGGCTGCCGGAAGACCATTCAACCGTGATCAAGCCATGCGCTGATTCATGGCTGGTCTTGCACCAACTTAACGGTGAATCGGTCGGCGGCCGAACATGGAAGTGCTCGAAGCCTGCATTTCCAGGGCGCAGACCAGCCAACTCTCGGACCACCCAGTCGCCCACGCAGC
>NZ_DASWYS010000112.1:0-19465 GCF_036404855.1 Roseateles sp. | reverse complement strand
GTGCATGCCCAGCTTGTGGCCATAGGTCAAGGCCAGACCCGCTCCGCCGGCTGAGGCGCAGATGGTGCGGTCCAGGCGAGCCGCACCGAGCGCGTTCCAGAGCCGCCCGGCCATCGCTTCGCCCTGGATCAGACCCATGGTGCCGGCATAGCTGTAGGGCTGGATGCACTGTGGATCCTTCACCGCCTTCAGCCGCGCGGCAATGTCGGCAAGGGCCTCGGCCCAGCTTACCTGCACGAAGCGTGGCGCCTCGGTCTTGCCGCTGACCCGCTTGAGCGGGTGCAACACCCGCTCGGCGTGATAGGTACGCTCGGCGTAGCGCGAGACCTTGGTGCACAGCGCGCCGTGGGTGCTGGGATGCTCGGCACGACCCTGCACCTTGATGACGCGCTCGTTCTCGACGGTGATCTGCAACGCGCAGGTGTCGGGGCAGTCGTGGGGGCAGGCGCCGAAGACGGTACGGGTGGTCATGACAATCGCAGATCGGGCAGAGCCGCGATTGTCGCCATCCACCGCCGTTTCTGCTCAAAGTTGGCTCATGCCCCCATCGACGACGATCTCGCTGCCGACGATGAAGGCCGACTCAGGCGCACTGAGGTGCAGCACGGTGGACGCAATCTCCTCGGGCGTGCCGAAGCGGCCCAGCGGCACCTGACTCTGGATCTGCGCCGCGACCTGCGTCAGCGTGTCGGCGTCGAAGCCCAGCTTGCCGTACAACGGTGTCGCCACCGGGCCGGGGCTGATGACGTTGACACGGCCCCCTTGCGGCAGCAGCTCGGCCGATAGCGTCTTGGCCAGGGAGATCAGGGCAGCCTTGCTGGCAGCGTAAACGGCCGAGTTGGGCATGCCGATGTGGGCATTGATGGAGCCGTTCAACACGATGGACGCGCCCGGGGCCAGCACGGGGCGCAGCGCCTGGATCAGGAAGAAGGCGCCCTTGGCATTGGTGGCGAAGGTGCGGTCCCAGAGGTCCTCGCTGGCGTCGGCGAGCGAGGCGAACTCGGCGATGCCCGCGTTGACGAAGACGGCATCGAGCTTGCGCCCGGCGGCGGCGAGGTGAGCGCCCAGGGCCCGGGCACCGGACACGTCGGCGGCATCCAACAGCATCACCTCCAAGCCTGGTACGTCGTGCGTCTTGCCTGGGCGGGCCGTGACGATGACGTGGGCGCCTTCGGCGGCGAAGGCGCGGGCGGCGGCCAGGCCGATGCCGGACGTGCCGCCGGTGACGAGGACGGTCTTGTTCGTGAAGCGGGCCATGATGTTTCCTTTCGAGGGGTTGAAGCGGCGTTGGTGCCGTGGACTCGATACTCGGTCTGGCCCCCTCTTTTGACGTCCGGCCGCGTTGGCCGACTCGTGCAAGGCTTTCGAACATGCTCAGCGACGACGAGATCCAGTTGATGGAAGCCATCCGTGCGAGCGGCAGCCTGTCGCGTGCGGCGGCCAGCCTGGGCAAGGCGCCGTCCACGGTGTCGTACACGCTGCGTCAGATCGAGGGCCGCTTCGACGCACTGCTGTTCGACCGCCGCCGCTACCGGCTGCAGCTCACCGCCGCTGGCGCCCTGCTGGTGCGCGAGGCGGCGCGCCTGCGCGACGACATGCAGCGCCTGACCCGCCGCGTCACGCAGGTGGCCCGGGGATGGGAGGATCGACTGCGCATCGTCAGCGACGAGATCATCGAGTTCGACTCGCTGCTGCCAGTCATCCGCGACTTTGATGCCCTGGACTCGGGTGTCAGCCTGCGCCTCACGCACGAGGTGCTGGGCGGTACCTGGGAGGCGCTCGCCGAAGGCCGGGCCGATCTCGTCATTGGCGCGACCAACGAGCCGCCCGCCCTCGTCGGCCTGCAGTGGCGCGAGCTGGGAGAGATGCGCTGGGTCTATGCCGTCTCGCCGCGCCACCCGCTGGCCAAGGCCAAGTTGCCGCTGGTCGCCGAGCAATTGCAGGCCCACCGCGCCGTCGTCGTGGCCGACAGCTCGCGACGCGGCGATGGCCGGGCCTACGGCCATGGCGCCGGCCAGCCGACGCTGGCCGTGCCCAGCATGGCCGCCAAGATCGCGGCCCAGCGCGCCGGCCTGGGCGTGGGCTGGCTGCCCGAAGCGCGCATCGCGTCGCTGCTGCAGCGTGGCGAGTTGATCGCCAAACCGGTGGCCGTGCCACGCGAGCCCAACAGGCTCTACCTCGGGTGGCGCGCTGGCGATGGCCGCGCGCTGGTCTGGTGGCTGGAACGACTGGGCGACGCGCGGCTGTGCCGGCTGCTCGTCGATGGCGTCGACGCCTACGCCTGAAGCGGCAGCGCGAGCCGCGCGATGCAGCCGTGCGGCGCTGCCGGGAGCAGTTGGGCGCTGCCGCCATGGCGCTCGGCGATCTCTCGCACGATGGCCAGACCCAGGCCGCAGCCCTCGCCGTGGGAGGCACCTCGCACGAAGCGCTCGAAGGCTCGCTCGCGCAGCTCGGGCGCGAGGCCGGGGCCATCGTCCTCGACGTCCAGCCACAGGTCGTCGCCCACGCGTCGCAGCCTCACGGTGATGGTCGCGCCCGAGCCGGCGTAGCGCACCGCGTTGTCGATGAGGTTGACCAGGGCCTCACGCAGCAGCAGCGCCACGCCCTGCACGCGAAGGCCCGCATCGACGACGTCCACACCCAGGTCGCAACCGCCGGCCAGGGCGCGCGGTACCCAGTCAGCCGTGGCTTCATGCACGAGATGGTCGCAATCCACCGCCGCCCATCCCTGGGCCGCCACGGCCTCGGGCTCGGCGCGCGCCAGCACCAGCAACTGCGAGACCAGGCGGGCCCCGCGCACCGCGCTCTCGTGCACGCGTTGCAGGCGCTGGCGCAGCGCGGGGTCGGTGGCCAATTCGAGGGCAAGTTCGGCCTGGCTCTTCAGCCCCGCCAGCGGTGTGCGCAGTTGGTGGGCCGCGTCGCTGATGAACCGACGCTGCGTGGCCAGGTTCTGCTGCACCTGGCCCAGCAGCTCGTTGACGGCGCCGGCCAGCGCACCGACCTCGGGCGGCGCGGCGCGCAGCTGCACCGGATCCAGCGCATCGGCGCGGCGTCCCTCGACCTGCCGTTGAAGCTCGGCCAACGGCTTGAGCCCCTTGCGGATGCCGGCCCAGACGACCATGCTCATCAGCACGATCAGCAGCGACAGCGGCAGCGCCGTGTCCAGCAGCATGCGCCGGGCCAGCAGCTCGCGCGACGCGCTGAGGCGAGCGACCTGCACGCGCAGCGTCGAGTCCGCCGCACCGGCGGCGCCGAGGTGCTGGTCCAGCGAGACGACGCGCATGGGCTCAGGCACGATGGTGTCGAAGAACACGGGCTCGTTCAGGGCCGGCGTGCCGGGTGGCGGCGGCAGGCGCGCATCGCCCAGTCGCAGTTGCCCCGGCGGCGAGCTGACCGTGTAGATGACGCGACCATCGGGGTCGGCCGAATCGGTGCTGAGGATGTCCTGGGCCGAGCGCGGCAGGTCGACGAAGATGCCGCTGGCCGTGGGCTTGATCTGGCGGGCTAGCGCGCGGGCGGCCTGCAACAAGCTGGCGTCGACAAGCTCGTCGGCATGGCGGCTTGCGAGTCGGTAGGCCCCAAAGGCCGCCACCAGCCACAGCACGATCTGCGGCAGCAGCAGCCACAACAGCAGTTGCCGGTGCAGCGAGCGACCGTTCACGATGCCGATGTGGCTTCGAGCAGATAGCCCAGGCCGCGCACCGTGCGCACGGCCAGCCCCGAGCCTTCGAGCTTCTTGCGCAGGCGATGGATGTAGACCTCGATGGAGCCGCCCTCGTCTGCGCCCCAGGCGTCGACGATCTGCTGCTTGCTGACGACGCGGTCTCGCTCGGTCAGCAGCAGGTCCAGCAGCGTCCACTCGCGCGGACTCAGCTCCAGCGGTTCGCCGCTGATGCTGGCGCGGCGGGCGGCGCGGTCCAGGCTCAGGCGGCGCAACTGCTGGGTTTGTGAGGCCGGGCGGCCGCGGCGCATCAGCGCGTGCAGGCGCGCCTCCAGCTCGGGGAAGTCGAAGGGCTTGGTCAGGTAGTCGTCTGCACCGGCCTGTAGGCCGGCCACTCGATGCTCCAACGCGTCCAGCGCGGTCAACACGAGGATGGGCATCGTGCGGCCCGCTTCGCGCACGCGCTTGAGCACGGTCAGGCCGTCCACCAGCGGCAGGCCCAGGTCGAGGATGGCGACGTCGAAATCCTGCTTGCGCAGCAGGTATTCGGCCACGGCGCCGTTCTCGGCCCACTCCACCTTGAACGATGCGTTAAGCAACTGCTGCTGCAGTGCATCGGCCAGCAGGGCGTCGTCTTCGGCGAGCAGCAAGTTCATCGTGCGCCGACTGTAGCTGCCCCAGTCCTCATGGTTAATACGATATTAAGTTTATTAATCCTAAGTAATCATGTCGGACCTATGAGGAGATCGTCTTGACCCGCGTTCACATCCAGGACCTCGGCATCCGCTTCGGCAACCACGAGGTCATCAAGGGGTTGGACCTCGATGTCCACAGCGGCGAATTCCTCGTGCTGCTGGGCCCCTCGGGCTGCGGCAAGTCCACACTGCTGCACACCATCGCCGGCCTCAATCCCGTGAGTAGCGGCAGCATCCACATCGGCGAACAGGACATGACCAGCGCCGAGCCCAGCCAGCGCGGCGTGGGCATGGTGTTCCAGAGCTACGCGCTGTACCCGACCATGACGGTGAAGGAGAACCTCGCCTTCCCGCTGAAGATGGCCAAGACCCCCAAGGCCGAACTGGAGAAGCGCGTGGCCGCCGCGGCCGACATGCTGCAGCTGGGTCCCTTGCTGGAACGCCGCCCCAGCCAGCTGTCCGGCGGCCAGCGCCAGCGCGTCGCTATCGGCCGCGCGGTGGTGCGCGAGGCCAAGGTGCTTCTGCTGGACGAACCGCTTTCCAACCTCGACGCCAAGCTGCGCACCGACCTGCGGCGCGAGCTCAAACTGCTGCACGCGCGCCTGGGCAATACCATGATCTACGTGACCCACGATCAGGTCGAAGCGATGACGCTGGCCACGCGTATCGTCGTCATGCACCAAGGAGTCATCCAGCAGATCGGCACGCCGGCAGAGGTCTACGACAGACCGAGGAACCTGCGCGTGGCAGGGTTTGTCGGCTCGCCGGCCATCAACCGCATCGAGGGTCAAGTGGGCGAAGGCGGCCAGTTCGTGTCGCCGGCCCTGAAGCTGGCGCTGCCCGCGGCGCTGGCATCCCGCCCACCGGGCGAGGTACTGACACTGGCGGTGCGCCCCGAGAACGTGCGCCTGGGAGCCAATCAGCCCTTTGGCGGCGAGATCCAGCTCGTCGAGCCGCTGGGCAACCAGCACGTCGTGTGGCTGAGCTCCGCCGGCACCACCCTCTCGGCCGTACTGCCGGGACAGCCAGAGGTGGAGGACGGTGCGAAGGTCGGATTTGGCTTCGACGCAGCGAAGACGCTTTGGTTCGACGCCGCGGGCGACCGCCTGGAGGTCTGAGGCCTCAGAAGACGTTGGCCTTGGACTTGGCCTTCTCGGCGGCATCCCGGTCATCGCGCCCTTTTGCCTGGCTCTCGGCGGCGGCGAACAGGTCTGCGTTCAGATAGGTCAAGGTGGTGGGCTCGCTGATGAAGAACGGCCTCTTGAAGACGAGCTGCATCCCCTCCGGGAAGCGCCAGACGTAGCTGCCGTCGCTGACGTACTCGGCCGCGAAGTCCGACGTGCCCCGCGAAGCCGCGGGGCTGCCGTATTTGGACTTCAGCATCTTGCGCAGTGTCTCGTTCCGGTAGTCGACCTCGTATTGAGCGGTCATCACCCGGTCGCCGACATAGGTGACCGTTAGGTTCTTGACCGCGGGAATGCCGAGCGCAGCGACGTCGAAACGCTCCGCCGGGCCTTTGCGGCCCTTGCTCTTGGCGCCGGCGGCGCGCGCTGCCCCCTGGAACTGCGCGACGGACGCCGAGGCAAGATCGATGCTGAACAGCGAAAGCCGTTCGCCACTGACCCCCGGCGCAGGTGGCGCAGCCCGGCTGGCGGCGGGCAGTATGGCGACGGTGGCAGCGGAGGCGGCAAGCAGGAGGCCGACCAGGCGGCGGGACGGATTCATCATGACGGCGAACATAGGGCTTGAGAGGAACGGGATCAAAGACTGGCCTTGAGCTTGCGCAGATCCTCGGTCGACAGGGCCGCGTCGTCCGCGGGCACTTCGGATCTGAGAGGGCTCTGCACCGCATCGGGCTCCGCGGCGGACCGATGGCGCGCCGAGGAGGCGGCCGGGCGGACGGGCAGGGCCTCAGCAGTCCGCGCCAAGGCGCCCGGCGGCCGGGGCAGAGTGCGCTCCGCGGCCGGCGCCAAGGCGGCTGCACCGTCTTGCGGGATATCGCTCTCGCGCCCTGAGCCGACGCCCCCCGCCTGCACCTGACCGTAGAGCCAGGCCGCGATCGCGACCAGGGCCCAGAAGCCCGCGACGGCGACGACAAACCGCGTCCGAGGGCCGGATTGCACAGCAGCGGCGCCCCGACGCGGGAGCAACTGCGGTTCTTCAATGGGCGCCTCTAACAGGCGGCGTACGGCACGTTTGGCCGTCTGGACGAAGCGGTCCGGCTGACGAACCTCGGCCAGCGGGTTGTGGGCGAAATCGTTGCGTACGGATGCCAGATAGCGCAGGTCGGCCACCAATTCGCTGGCCAGCCGATGCTGGACCGCGCTGACGCGCGAGTGGATGCCGGTACCGTCGGCCTGGAAGCGGTTTGCCAGGATCCATTCGACCCAGCGGGCCGCCTCCATGACACCCGCTGTGTCTGCCTGGACGCGCTGGATTCTTTCGAGGATCTCGGCCGATGTGGGCGCCGCGCTCAAGATGAAACTCCTGTGGGACAAAGATGCAAGGGATGGCGCAAGCGCAGGCTCGGGATCACCACGAGTCGAGGCTGCTGCCAGTTGAAATGCCCGGGCTCAAGTCGTCGGACGAGAACGAATGCGTGGCGAAGGTGTCGGCCCCGAAGGCATGGTCCGAGCCGAACATGTCGCTGGACTGCGTGCCGTAGAGGTTGCCGCCCACGTCGACGCCGCCGATGGAATCGCCGACCATGGGCAGGCCGGTGGCAGGGTTGATTACCGGCAGGGACGAGGCGCCGTCGAGGGCGTCGTCCCACGAATGACCGACATCGTGCACCGGGGATGCGAACGCCTGCGCGCCCAGTGCCGCGGCCGCACCCAGGCCCACTCCGGCGAGTGCCCCATGACCTGCGTCGACATCGGTGGAGGATCGGAGCGCTTCCGGGGCACGGGCTGACCGGTGCACGTGCCCTGCCCCGGACCCGGACCCGGAGCGGACGGCGAACCATGCCACGCAGGCCAGGAAGGCCGTACCCGTCACGACGGGCATGCGCAGCAGTCCGGGCTCCACGAACGCCGGAACGATCCATGCGCTGACAAGCCAGCAAACCGCGAACACCGCGGTGACCTTGATGAAATGCAACGCCCTCTGGATCCTGCTCACTTCCTCGTCCCTGAGCGTTAGTCGAGCGGCGGATTCTTGGGGAGCCTGGACCGGCCCAGGAGCGAAAAAACGCGCCGGGTGTGAACTACTGCAGCCCCGAGACCCGACAGCCCCCGAGGTACTTGAGCAAGGTGGCGATATGAGTGCCCGGCATATCAAGACCTGGCACATCCGTGCCGCTTGCGCACACTTTCCCCCCTTCGCGGACGTCCATTGAGGCTGATTCCGCAACAGTCCATTCCAGCCGGGCAGCCTTTTGACCACGGCTCCGGACCCGATGTGCAGAACCGTGCGAGGCGCCCAGAAGTCGCCGGCGCACGAGGGGCCGCCCATCGGTGGCCCGACAGCCATCGAAAGACAAGACCATGAAGTACAAGACCCTTGCCCTCTCCGCCCTGGCCCTGGCCGCCAGCTCCGCCGCCCTCGCCCAATCCTCCGCCCCACAGGTGACGCTGTATGGCACGTTGGACGCCAACGTGCAGTTGCTCGACGGGGCGGCGCGCCAGACACGCGTGCAGTCCGGCGGCCTGTCCGGCTCGCGCTTCGGCCTGCGCGGCAACGAAGACCTGGGAGGTGGCTTCAAGGCCTTCTTCACGCTGGAGTCGGGCATCAACGTCGATGACGGCAGCTACGGCCAGAACAGCTTCTGGGGCCGACAGGCCTTCGTCGGCCTGGGCACGCCCTATGGCTCGGTCTCGCTGGGCCGACAGTACGGTAGCGTCTACACCCTCTCGAACGAGTTCAGCCAGTTCTCCAATGTCGGCACCGGCGCCAGCACGGCCGTGATCGGCGGCTTCGGCGGCTACGAGCCGGTGCGCGGCAGCGACAACTCAGCCACCGGCAACGGCGGCCCGGCACGGGTCAACAACTCTGTCAAGTTGGAGAGCGTCAACTACGGCGGCTTCAGCGCTGGCGCGCTTTGGGGCCTCGGCGAGGTGGCGGGCAATACCAAGGGCAACCGCGTCGCTGACCTGTACGGCCGCTACACCGGCCACGGCTTCGACGCGATGGTGTCACTGGTGGACGACAAGGCCGACGCACTTGGTCGCAACTTGCGCACCGTGTCTGCCGCCGCAGCCTACGACTGGGGCAACGCGCGCTTCAACGGCGGCGTGATGCAGGTCAACGACCGCAGCGCCGCCGACCGCGACGGCAAGGGCTACTGGCTCGGCGCCAGCTACCGGATGGGCCAGCACCTGTTCAAGGGCCAGTATGTGGAGAGCAAGAACGACGGAGCACTCACCGACGGCAAGACCCAGGCCTTCGGCGTGGGCTACCAGTACGACCTGTCCAAGCGCACGGCGCTGTACAGCTCGCTGACCCGCTTCAAGAACGACGGCGCGGGCTACGTCAGCCGAGCGGCCGGCACCATTCCCGTGGGCCTGACCGACGCGAACGACCGAAACCTGACCGAAGTCGTTGCCGGCATCCGCCACAGCTTCTGACGCCGGACCGGGAGCAGTCCCCGTGGACTGTCCAACGCCGCCGGAAGGCCGTACGGCCTGCTGGCGGCACGGGTTCAACCCCGGCAATCCTCCCAGGTGCGCGGACATCCCGCCGCGCCCTCTTGGCCCACTCCACAAAGAGTGGGCATTTTTTTGGACCGCGCGCGGCGGCCCACCCTCACTCTTCCTTGTAGATGCGCACCCAGTCCACCAGCATGCGCGCCGGCAACGGCGTGGTGGCGTCGGGCGCGCCGGGCCAGTCGCCGCCGACGGCGAGGTTGAGGATGACAAAGAATGGCTTCTCGAAGACCCAGGTGCCGCCCGCCGGCAGCAGCGCAGGCGTGAGCCGGTGGAACTCGACGCCGTCGACGTACCAGACGATCTCATTGGGCCGCTTGACGATGGTGTAGGTGTGGAAGTCACTGGCCACCGGCCCGCCGAACTCGCGCGGTTTGGCGATGCCCTGCGCCCCCGAATAGCCTGGACCATGCAGCGTGCCGTACGTGGTGTTGGGTGTCTTGCCGACGAACTCCATGATGTCGATCTCGCCGGACTTGGGCCAGCCAACCGTCGCGAGGTCGGTACCGAGGGTCCAGAACGCGGGCCAGATGCCCTGGCCGGACGGCAGCTTCATGCGCGCCTCGACCTTGCCGTAGGTGAAGCCGACCTTGTTGCTGGTGTGGATGCGGGCGGACGTGAACTCGCAGGGCTTGGCGTTCCAGCAGGGTCCCGGATTGCTGGCCTTCTCGGCAGTGATCACCAGCATGCCGGCGCCGTCCAACTGCGCATTGCGCGCATTGGCGGTGTAGTACTGGAACTCGTGATTGCCCCAACCATTGTTCTCGGCGTTGCCGAGGTCGTAGTTCCAGTGGGCCGGGTTGGGCACGGTGCCGGCGGCACCGTTGAACTCGTCGCTCCAGACCAGCGTCCAGTTCTTCGAGGGCGCGGGGACAGGCGCGGGGGCAGGCGCCGGGGCCGCCGTGGCGGATCCCCCACCACCGCAGGCAGTAAGCACGGCGGCGATGACGGGCAGCACGCCGCGCCAGGGGTGGGGGGCCGGGGTGGGTCTGTTCATGCTTGTCTCCTGTGTTGTCGCTGTTGTCGAAGGCTCAGCCGCGCCAGGCCTGGAGGAACTCGCGGTACCAGTCGGCGCTGGCCTTGGGCGTGCGGGCCAGCGTCTTGTAGTCCACATGCACGATGCCGAAGCGCTTCAGGTAGCCACTGGCCCATTCAAAGTTGTCCATCAGGCTCCAGACCATGTAGCCAGCCATGGGGACACCCTGCTGCAGGGCGCTGGCCACGGCGGCGATGTGGCCGCGCAAATAGGCGATGCGGTCGTCGTCCTGTACGCGGCCGTTCACGAGGGTCTGGTCCTTGAAGGCCCCGCCGTTCTCGGTCACGTAGACGGGTGGCAGGCCGGGATAGTCGCGGTGCAGCAGGCACAACAGGTCGGTCAGGCCCTGGGGATAGACCTCCCAGTCCATGTCGGTGACGGGCAGGCCACGTTCCTTGGCGCCCCAGTCCGTGCCGCTGGCAGACACGACGGTGCGGGTGTAGAAATTGACGCCCAGGTAGTCCATGGGCTGGGCGATCGATGCCATGTCGCCGGGTTGCACGAGGGGTGCGTCGCCCCCCAGCTCGGCCAGCACCTCTTCGGGATAGCTGCCCTTGAAGAGCGGATCAGCGTACCAGCGCCGGCCGCGCGCATCGGCCATGGCCGCGGCGGCGATGTCGTCCGGCATGGCGGTGGCCGGCACGCAGGATGAAAGGTTCAGCACAATGCCAAGCTGGCTCTTCGCACCGTCGGCGCGCAATGCCTGTAGCGCAAGGCCATGGCTGAGCAGCAGGTGGTGGCAGACCTGGGCCGCAATCATGCGGCTCTTGATGCCCGGCGCGAAGTTGCCCTGCTCATGGCCCAGCACGGCGACGACCCACGGCTCGTTGTGCGTCGTGAGGCCGTCCAGGCGGTCACCAAGGCGAGCATTGACGTGGCGGGCGTAGTCGACGAAGCGGTGCACGGTGTCGCGCTCCTGCCAGCCGCCGCGGTCCTGCAGGCCCTGAGGCAGGTCCCAGTGGTTCAGCGTGGCCCAGGCCCGGATGCCGCGTTGCTTCAGCCCGTCCACCAAGCGCTCATAGAAATCCAGCCCCTTGTCGTTCCAGTCGCCATGCCCCAGCGGCTGCACGCGTGGCCACGCGATGGAGAAGCGGTAGGCGTTGACGCCCAACGACGCGATGAGGTCGAGGTCCTCCTCGAGGCGGTGGTAATGGTCGCAGGCGATGTCGCCGTTGCTGGCGTCAGCGATGGCGCCAGGCTGCTTGCAGAAGCGGTCCCAGATGGACTCGCCTTTGCCGTCTGCGTGGGCCGCGCCTTCAATCTGGAAGCTGCTGGTGGCCACCCCCCAGACGAAGTTGGACGGGAACTGACGGTGCAATGGGCTTTGAGACATGGACATTTACTTGACAGCGCCGGCGGTCAGGCCCGCGATCAGTTGGCGCGACGAGATGACGAAGAGGACCAGCAGGGGCAGCGTCGCGATGGCCGAGCCGGCCATAAGCGCCCCCCATTCCGTGCTGGTGGTGCTGAAGAGGCTGCGCAGCGCCAGTGGAAGCGTGTAGTTCTCGGCGCTGCGCATGACGATGAGCGGGTTCATGAAGTTGTTCCATGAACTGATGAAGGTGATGAGGCCCAGCGTGCCGAGGGCCGGCTTCATCAGTGGCAGCGCGATGCGCCAGTAGATGCCGAGCTCGCTGGCGCCGTCGATGCGCGCGGCGCTGAGCAACTCGCGCGGCACCGTGGAGGCCGCGAACTGGCGCATCAGGAAGATGCCGAAGGCGCTGGCCGCACCCGGCAGGTACAGCGCGCGGTGGGTGTCAATCCAGCCCAGCGCGTCCATCACCATGAAGGTGGGAATCATGTTCATGAAGGCCGGCACCATCAGAGTGCCCAGCACCAGCGCGAACAGCGCCTTCTTGAAGCGGAACTCCAGCATCGCGAAGGCATAGCCGGCCATGGAACAGAACAGAAGCGTCAGCGCAGTGGACATCAGGCCCACGTAGAGACTCCAGCCGACGTTCTTCCAGAATGGCAGCCGCGTCGTCAAAACCTGGATGTTGTTCAGCAGCTCACCGCTGAACCACAGTGGCGGCGGCACATTGAAGATGTCGGTGCGCGACTGCGTGGCGAACACGAACATGAAGTAGAACGGCGCCAGCATGATGAGCGCGCCGACAGCCACGAGGGCATAGGCAAGCAGCCTCGGGGTTTGCTTCATGTCTTCACCTGCCGTTCCGCGAACGCCCTGTTGGTGAGCCAGGTCAGGGCCGCGATAACGCCGAACATGATCCAGGCCAGCGCACTGGCACCGCCGAAGTCGCTGAAGTCGAAGGCCAGGCGGTAGAGGTAGATGCCCACGGTCATCGCGGCCTGATCGGCGCCGCCCTTGCCGTTGGTCAGGATGAAGGGCTCCTCGAAAAGCTGCAGGCCACCGATGACGGACAGCGTCACACCGAACAGGATCATGGGGCGCAGTCCGGGCAGCGTGATGCGCCAGAACTGTTGCCAGGGGCCGGCCCCGTCAAGTTTGGCGGCCTGGTAGAGGTCGTGCGGAATGGTCTGCAGTGCGGCGAGATACAGCACGAGGTTGAAGCCCACATAGCGCCAGAACACGACGATGGCGACCGCAGGCTTGATCGCTTCCGGCGAGCGCATCCAGTGGATGTTCTCGATGCCGAACATTCCATGCAGCGCCTGGTTGACCAACCCGTAGTCGGTCGAGAAGAGCGAGCCGAACAGCATCGCGATGGCCACAGTGGACGTGATGTAGGGCAGGAAGTAGGCGCCCGAGATCAGGCCGCGCCAGCGTTTGAGACCCTGATGCAGGAAGACGGCCAGCGGCAGCGCGACGAGATGCTGCGGCAAGCCCGACACGATGGCCAGCCACAGCGTGTTGTAGAGCGACTTCCAGAACCAGCCGTCGGTCAGCGCGAAGACGAAGTTGTCCAAGCCGACGAACTGCATGGCGTCCAGCCCGCTCGTCGGCTCCCAGCTCTGGAAGGCCAACCACAGGGAGAACAGCAGCGGGAACAGGCCGAAAGCCGCGAACAGGAGCAAAAAGGGGCTGACCAGGACGTAGGGCGCCCAGGCGGAGGGAATGCGCAGTCTCATCAGCGATGGGCCCTGTGAACGAGCAGGGCCTGGGCGTCCGCCAGGGCCTTGGGGATGGGCTTGCCGTACTCCAGCACGTTGTCCAGCTCGGCATTGACGACCTCGTCGGCGAACTTCTGCTGCTTGTGCAACTTGACCACCGGGATGCGCCTCGCCGCTTCGCGCCACAGCAGCCGGGCATGCTGGCCCCCGAGGAAAGGCACCGGCTGGTCAAAGAAGGCGTCGTCCTGCGCGGCCAGCAGGGCCGGGAAGGCGTCCTGCGAGCGGAAGGCATCGAGCTGGCGCTGGCGGTCCAGCGTCAGCTCCTGGATCAGTTGCCAGGCCAGTTGCTTGCGCTCGGGCGCAGAGCGGCGCGGGATGGCGTAGTAAGTACCGCCGTAGGAGCAGAAGGTGTTCTCGGGCAGTTGAGCCACGCGCCATTTGCCGGCCGTACCGGGCGCCACCCAGTTGGCCATCTGGCCTGCCATCCAGCCACCGGACATCTCGGTGGCCAGGCGGCCGCGCTTGAGCATCTCGGCCCAATCGTTGAACCAGACCTCGACACGCGCATCCAGCCCCTGGCGACGCACCTTGCGGGCCAGCTCGAAGGCGCGCACGAAGCGCGGCGAGGTGATCTGCGCCCGCCCCTGGTCATCAAAGAACTGGCCTTCGCCCGGCGGTGTGCCGGCGCGCACGATGATGTCCTTGAGCAAGCGCACGTCGCCGATCAGGTAGGCGCCCGTCCGGGCCTTGAGCTGGGCACCGGCCTCGACATAGCTTTCCCAGGAGTGCGTCAGGTCGGTCTCTTTCAGGCCGGCCTGGGCGAGCAGATCTGTGCGATAGAACAGCGAACCGGGGCCGATGTCGCTGGGCATGGCGACGATGGCGCCCTGGCGGTTGCGCGCCGTGTCGATGGCGAAAGGCACGAACCCCTCCCTGAAGCGCTCCGCGCCAAAGGCAGGCGCCGACAGGTCCTCCAGGCCCGAGCCCAGCGCGAAACGCCCCAAGTAGCTGGTCTCTAGCGCGATGACGTCGGGCAGGTGGCCTGAGGTGGACAACGCCGTTGTCATGGCCGTGTGATGGTCGTCGAACTGGCGGCTGACGACCTGGGTTCGGATGCCGGGATGGCGCTGGCTCCAGCCCTTGAGGAGGTCCTTGGCGATGACGTCGACCAGCGGGAAGGCCGCCACCGTCAGCGGGGACGGCACGCTGGCTTCGCCCACACCGGTCGCGCCTCCGAGGGCGGCGGCCAGCAGGTGGCGGCGAGGGAAGGAATGAGAGCTTGACATGATTCTGAAAGCGCTTTCAAGATTGTGCTTCAAGCCGCAGGCTGTCCCAGCAGCACAAACCCTAGGAGGTCCGATGGCCCGAGCTCCGCCAGCCAACGGGCGGCATCGCCCCCCGGGCCGCCGCCTGGCACGCACGCCTACACTCGCGGCATCCCCCGCCCGTCGCCGATGAACGCCAAGCCTCCCCCCGCCAAGAAAGCGCCTTCAAGCCGCCCGGACGGCGCCGTCACGCTGGAACAGGTGGCAGAGCTGGCCGGCGTGTCGCCGAGCACGGTGTCGCGCATCCTGAATGGCACGGCCGCTGTCAGCCAGGCCAAGAAGGATGCCGTGCTGGCGGCAATCCAGGCGCTGGGCTTCCGGCCCAACCCGGTGGCGCGCGGCTTGGCGGGGGGGCGCACGCTGAGCGTGGGCGTCGTCACTCAGATCATCTCCAGCCCGTTCTACGGTGAGGCCCTGCTCGGCATCGAGCGCGAGCTGGAGCGTGCGGGCTACGTGCCGCTGTTCGTCTCAGGCAACTGGCATGAGGACGACGAGCGCAAAGCCATCGAGACCCTGCTTTCGCGCCGCGTCGACGGCGTCATCGTGCTGGCCGGCCGCATCGCCGACGCCGAGCTGACCAAGGTGTCGGACAACCTGCCGGTCGTTGTCGTCGGCCGCCAGTTGGCCGGGCCGCAGCTGTTCAGCTTCAGCTTCGACAATCGGGAGGGGGCCCGGCTCGCCACCCAGCATTTGATCGACCAGGGCCACCGCCGCATCGCCTTCATCGCCGGCGACTTGATGCACGACGACGCCGTCGAGCGTCAGAACGGCTATTTCGACGCACTCGCCGCCGCCGGCATCGCCGTCGACCCCAACCTCATCGTGCAGAGCGACTACACAGAGGCCGGCGGCATGCTGTCGGTCTCGCGACTGCTGGAGCGCGACGCCCACTTCACGGCACTGTTCGCATCCAACGACCAGATGGCCATCGGCGCCTGCCTGGGCCTACACCGCCGCAACCTGCGCGTGCCGGACGACGTGTCGCTCGTCGGCTTCGATGACCTCATCATGGCGCGCTACGCCATGCCGCCGCTGACGACCGTGCGCCAGTCGGTCTACGAGATCGGTGTCGAGGCGGCGACGGCCATGCTGGAGATGTTGCGCGGCGGCCAGCCTAAAGCCCAACTCCCCGGCCCCGAGCTGGTCGTGCGCGAGAGCACGCGGCGCATGCCGCGCTGAGCATCAGCCTCGGCACCGCTGATCCTTCCGCCCCCACCGGGGGTGACGAATACGACTCGCGGGTGACTGTTGTTCGGCCCGGGTAAACCATGTGGCCGAGCTCGGGAGTGCGACGCATCATGTTTTGAAAGCGCTTTCAGTCTTTTCGTCAGGATACCGCTTTTCAACCCTGGACAACCCTGAGCGCAGTCACCGCCTTGCGTCCCCTCCCATGGGGAGCATCGCAAGAGGCACTCGCAGGAATGGCAGTCGCGGCCCCGCTGCGTTGCCCGCCCGCCGCGACCGAGGGTGTTGCCTAGGTTGAAAGCGCTGCCAATGGCATATGCTTGAAAGCGCTTTCAGCTCACCATAGAGCACGACACGACAAGATCACAACTCTGGAGACAAGTGAATGAGACAGCCACGCCCTGCCCTTCGCCTCACAACCCTGGCCGCTGCCAGCGGCCTGCTGTTCGCCGGCGCCACGGCGCATGCGCAAGTCGCGGCGTCCGCCGCCAAGGACAAGGAGACGCAGCAACTCGAAACCGTGGTGGTGAAGGGCATTCGCTTCAGCCTCGAGACCTCGGTGGCGACCAAGCGCAACTCTGACTCCATCGTCGAAGCGATCTCGGCCGAGGACATCGGTAAGCTGCCTGACGCCAGCATCGCCGAATCGCTGGCCCGCCTGCCCGGCCTGACCGGCCAGCGCGGTCCCGACGGCCGTGTCAACGTGATCTCCATCCGCGGCCTGTCGCCCGAGTTCTCCGGCGTGCTGCTGAACGGCCGCGAGATCGTCAGCTCCAACGACAGCCGTGCCGTCGAGTACGACCAGTTCCCCGCCGAACTGGTCAACGCGGCCACCATCTACAAGACGCCCGACGCCAGCCTGGTGGGTCAGGGCCTGTCGGGCACGGTCAACATCCAGACTCTTCGTCCGCTGAGCCTGGGCAGCCGCCAGGTGGTGGTGAGCCTGCGCGGCGAGCGCAACTCCAACGGCACCATGGTGCCGGGTGTCACCGGCGCCACCGGCATGCGCTTCTCGGCCTCTTACGTGGACCAGTTCGCCAACCGCACGCTGGGCGTGGCGGTGGGGTTTGCGCGGCTCGATTCCCCGTCACAGACCAAGCAGACCGAGCTGGTGGAGTACGGCGACTACACGCCCTACGGCCTACCGCTGACAGGCAACGCCCCATCGAAGGTGGGCACCGGCCAGGCCCTGCTGCCCATGTACTGGACGGCGCAGACCGCCACCAAGAAGAACCTGCGCGACGGGCTGGTGGCTGTCGTCGAATACAAGCCCAGCGACGACCTGCATTCGCAGGTGGATCTCTACTACTCCAAGTTCAAGACCCACGAGGTCGCGGGCAAGTGGCAGCAGAGCCTGTTCGGTAACTGGTCCGCCGGCATCACGCCCGCGATGAGCAACATCACCACCGAACAGATTGGCAACAACACCTTCGCCACCGGCGCGACGATCTCGCAACTGGTCGCCAACGTCGGCAGCATGGACACGCGCCGTACGGACGACATCGTGGCCCTGGGCTGGAACACCAATCTCAAGTTGAACGAGAACTGGAGGGCGGTGACCGATCTCAGCTACTCGCGTGACAAGCGCAACGAGCGCTACGCCGAAGCCTACGCGGGCGGCTACGACTATGCCAACAAGGCCTGGACCTACGGCGCCTACCGCTGGAACGTGCCGACCAACGGCGACCCGCAGACCTTCACGCCCGTGCTGGCTGACCAGCTGTCCAACCCCGCCAAGATGGCCTTCGGCGACGTGGCCGGCATGGACTGGGTGCCCAATGAGGCTTGGCTGGGTGCCATCCGCCATCCGGAGGTCAAGGACGAGATCAAGTCGGCCCGCATTTCGCTAGAGCGGTCGCTGGAAGGCTTCTTCAGCCATCTCACTCTCGGCCTGAACTACACCGAGCGCGGCAAGGACGTCGCCAAGAACGAAGACCGGCTGCTGATGAAGAAGGACGCCAATGGCGAATTCATCCGCTCCATTCCCACCGGCGTGGTACAGCAGCCCTTCGACATGAGCTGGGCTGGTATCCCGCAGCTGCTGCGCGTGGACGTGCCGGCGCTGGTCGCCAGCGGTGCCGTCACGCTGGAGGAGGGGCAGTTCAGCAAGTGGGTGGCCAACAACTCCAATGTGCGGGAGAAGGTCAGCACCGCGTTCGGCAAGCTGGACATCGACACCGACCTGTGGGGTTTGTCGCTGCGCGGCAACCTGGGCCTGCAGGTGGTGCGGGCCAGCCAGAGTTCCGAGGGCTGGGAGTACCGCGGCAACGACGAGATGCCCGACAAGAGCCTGTTGTTCAAGCGCAATGGCGGCACCAGCTATACCGACGTGCTGCCGAGCATCAACCTCGTGGCCGACTTCCGCAACAACTGGATCGCTCGCCTGGGGCTGGCCACGTCCATCGTTCGCCCCAACATCGTGGACATGCGCGCCGGCACCAGCACTCCGGCGGTCAACGGAGATGCAGCCGGTACTCCGCACGCCGGTGAATGGACCACCGCCTACGCCGGCAACCCCGAACTCAAGCCCTGGCGCGCGGCCGGCATCGACCTATCGGTGGAGCGTTACTTCGGCAAACGCAGCTACGTATCGCTGGCCGGCTTCCGCAAGAACCTGCTCAGCTACATCTACAACCAGTTGACCGCAGTGGATGCCTCCGGTTTCCCGCAGGTGGCCCCCCCGGGAGTCACGCCCAAGCCCATTGCCCCGATGATCCAGCCGCGCAACGGCACCGGCGGCAAGGTGGAGGGCATCGAGTTCGCCGCGGCGCTGGAAGGCGGACTGCTCGCCAAGGCCTTGGACGGCTTCGGCGTCATCGTCAGCGCTTCCAAGCTGCGCAGCTCCATCAAGGACCAGAACCCCGATCCGACCGTCAGCACCGCGCGAGACGTCCCCCTCAACGGGCTGTCAGGCCGCTCCAACAGCGTGACGCTCTACTATGAGCGCGACGGCTTCTCGGCCCGCTTCAGCCAGCGGTACCGCTCGCCGTTCACGGCCACAACGCGCGATATCTTCCTGAACAACACCACCCTGCAACAGGCCGCCGACAAAGTGGCGGACATGCAGATCGGCTACGCGTTCGAAGAGGGCAGCCTGAAGGGCCTCGGTCTGACATTGCAGGTGGGCAACATCCACGACAAGCCGACCATGAACTACAAGTCGCTGGGTGGCGAGGCACCGGACAAGACGGCGCTGATGCCCAACTACATCCGCTACTTCGGACGCACCACCACGGTGGGCATGACCTACAAGTTCTAATGCGCAGATGAACGAAGTGAACGCCGTACGCAGTGTCGTCGTCGTGGGCGGCGGCACGGCCGGCTGGATGTGCGCTGCCGCCTTCGCCAAGGCGCTGGGCGGCAGCGTGCAGATCCGCCTGGTGGAGTCCGACGAGATCGGCATCATCGGTGTGGGCGAAGCCTCCATCCCCAACCTGACCGAGTTCAACCGGGCGCTTGGCGTCGACGAGGACGAGTTCCTGCGCGCCACGCAGGGCTCGTTCAAGATGGGCATTGAGTTCGTCAACTGGGGTGCCGTCGGCGAGCGCTACATCCACGGCTTCGGCCGCCTCGGCCAGCCCGAGGACACGGTGCCCTTCCACCAGTTCTGGCTGCGCATGGCGCGACAGGGCAAGGCCCGGCCGTTGAGCGAGTACTCGATCAACACGGCGGCGCCGCGTGAGGCCCGCTTCATGCGCGCGCGGCCCGACATGCCCGGCTCGCCGCTGGCCGAAATCGCCCACGCCTATCACTTCGATGCCAGTCTTTACGCGCGCTTCCTGCGCAAGTACGCAGAGCAGCGTGGCGTGCGCCGTACCGAGGGCAAGGTGGCGGGTGTGGAACAGCACGAGAACGGCCACATCGCCGCCCTGCGCATGGAAAGCGGC
>NZ_DASWYS010000111.1:0-2944 GCF_036404855.1 Roseateles sp. | reverse complement strand
CAGCGTCAAGCGCGAGCCCGGCGGCGTCGTCTCCAACGCCCTGCATGCGCTGGACGAAGGCGCGGTGGTGGAGCTGTTCGCCCCGGCTGGCGACTTCACCCTGCAACCCGGCGACAAACCGTTGGTACTGATCAGCGGTGGCGTCGGCATCACCCCGACGCTGGCCATGCTCGAACAGGCACTGGCCACCGCGCGCCCGGTGCACTTCATCCACTGCGCGCGCAACGCCGGCGTGCATGCGTTCCGGCGCACGGTGGACACCCTGGCCGAGCGCCATGCGCAACTGCGGCGCTTCTACTGCTACGACGAACACGAAGGCGAAGCCGCCGCGCCCGACGCCGTCGGCCTGCTCACCGAGGACCGGCTGGCCGCGTGGCTGCCGGAGGACCGCGACGTGGACGCCTACTTCCTCGGCCCCAAGCCCTTCATGGCGGCGGTCAAGCGCCAGCTGAAGTCGCTCGGCGTACCGGAGCGGCAGACCCGCTACGAGTTCTTCGGCCCGGCCAGCGCCCTCGAATGAACCCACCGAGCCCGCGCCCGCGCGGGCTCCCTCTCCTGCCTTGACGGAGGTGAACCATGTTTCAACGCAACTGGGACCCGCAACACCTGCTCCATCTGGCCAGCGCGCTGATGCTCGGCGGCGTATTGCTCCTGCTGCTGGGCGTCAGCGGCGCCTATCTGTTCGATCAGTGGTTGCGCCTGCCGCTGGTGGTCGCCTGCCACGCGCTGGTGATCCTCGGCCCCACTGCACTGAAGATCGGCTACGTCATACGCCTGCTGGCCCAGCGCCAACTCGCCCTGGCGGCCTGACGCGGCAAGTTTCAGAGAACCTTTAAGTGCAACTACCGTTTCGCTGTAATTGCACGGCGCCATACGCACGAGCGATATAGGGAAAACCATTCGTCCGCCATCGCTGAAACAATGAAACTTCCATCGCAGCCCGGTCCTCTGAAACCATGAAGGCTGATGAATCTCTCTCATTGGCCGTTTCCAAAGTCTCTATCCAACTGAGGAGAAAAAGACATGGCAAATAACAACCCGGGCAACTTCGCCAACGATCGAGAGAAAGCATCCGAAGCCGGCCGCAAAGGCGGCCACAACAGCGGCGGCAACTTCGCCAACGACCGCGAGAAGGCCTCCGAGGCAGGCCGCAAGGGTGGCCAGAACAGCCACGGCGGTGGCCGCAGCAGCTGACAAAGCGGCCGACACCTGTAGTAAAAAGGCAAGAGCTTCGGCTCTTGCCTTTTTTATTAGCCGCAATTAACCACTGCGAACTTTCAGTATTTTATTGATGGCACTCGAATATTATTCCGCCAACAGCTCTACTCATTGAATTCACAACTTTCCGACAGGACAAAAACCCGACAGCCAGATTTACCGTATATCGGTCCATTAATTAGCGCTTTTGTTTTCCCCGCCGGCAGCGTTCTTGCCAGATGCTGTTCGGAGCGGCAAGGTGCATGGCACCGCAGCCAGGAACGCCACCGTGAACAACCCCGCCATCATCCAGAGTCTGCTGGACACCGACTTCTACAAACTGACGATGATGCAGGCCGTGCTGCATCACTACCCCAACGCCGAGGTGGAGTGGGCATTCCGCTGCCGCTCGGAAGAAGACCTCAGCCCCTACCTGAGCGCGGTACGCGAGCAGATCGAGGCGCTTGCCGAGCTAGCAATGAACGCCGAAGAACTGGCCTTCCTCGAACGCATCCCCTACATGCAGCCAGACTTCATCCGCTTTCTCGGCCTGTTTCGCTTCGACCTGCGTTACGTGCGCCTGGAAGTCGAAGCGGGCGAACTGGTGATCCACCTGCGCGGCCCGTGGCTGCACGTCATCCTCTTCGAGGTGCCGCTGCTGGCGATCATCAGCGAGGTGCGCAATCGGGCCCGCTACCCGCACGTGGGGCCGGAGCAGGCGCTCGAGCGGCTGGACGCCAAGTGCGCCTGGCTGCGCGAGCAAGCCACGCTCGAGGAACTGGCCGCTTTCAAGCTGGCGGATTTTGGCACCCGTCGGCGCTTTTCCTATGCAGTGCAGACCGCGGTGGTCGAGCGCCTCGCGCAGTCGTTCCCCGGCGACTTCGTCGGCACCAGCAACGTGCACCTGGCGCGCACGCTCGATCTGCGGCCGATGGGCACGATGGCGCACGAGTGGATCATGGCGCACCAGCAGCTCGGCCCACGGCTGATCGACAGCCAGCGCGCCGCGCTGGACTGCTGGGTTCGGGAATACCGTGGCGCGCTGGGGATCGCGCTGACCGACTGCATCACCATGGATGCCTTCCTACGCGACTTCGATCTGTACTTCGCCAAGCTGTTCGACGGCCTGCGCCATGACTCGGGCGACCCGCTGATCTGGGCGGAGAAAGCCATCGCCCATTACCACCGCCTGGGCATCGACCCGCGCAGCCGCCAGTTGGTGTTTTCCGACGGTCTGGACTTTCCCCGCGCGCTGACGATCCTGCGGGCGCTGGCCGGGCGCTGCCGGCCGAGCTTCGGCATCGGCACCGGGCTGACCTGCGACATCGCCGGCGTGGAGCCGACCAACATGGTGATCAAGATGACGGCGTGCAACGGCCAACCGGTGGCGAAGATTTCCGACTCGCCGGGCAAGACCCTGTGCCGCGACCCGGCGTTCGTCAGCTACCTGCGACATGTCTTCGCGGTAGTCGACAGCCCGGTCGCCAAAACCGCGGACTAGCGCTCCAGCACCGCCGTCACGGGCTGGACCATCGTGTATTCAGCGTGACCGTGCAGGCGGTTACGGCCGCCGGACTTGGCCTGGTACATGCGCTGGTCGGCAAGTTCCAGCAGCTGGCGGTAGTCCTCGGCGACATCCGCCAGGCGCTCGGAAAGACCGATGCTGGCGGTCAATGGCTGGCCATCCGGGCGCACGCCCAGACCGTTACCGGCCAGCCGGGCGAGCGCCCGGTGCGCCTGCTGCAGA
>NZ_DASWYS010000110.1:0-3462 GCF_036404855.1 Roseateles sp. | reverse complement strand
CGGGCTGGAGCGCAGCTGAGCGACGCGCAGAAGACGCGCATGAAGGCGATCAACGGTGAGCTGGCAACGCTGGCCGCGCGCTTCAACAAGGCCGTGCTGGCCGAGGTCAACGACTCGGCCATCGTCGTCGACAGCGCCGAGGAACTGGCAGGTCTGAACCCGGCGCAGATCGCCGCCGCGGCTGATGCGGCCAAGAAGCGCGGCCTGGAAGGCAAGTACCTGATCGCGCTGCTGAACACCACCATCCAGCCCTTCGAGACGGACCTGCAGAACCGGGCCGTGCGCGAACGCCTGCATCGCGCCTCGGTGGCGCGAGGCGCACGTGGCAACGAGTTCGACACGCGGGCCATCGTGTCTCGCGTGATGACGCTGCGCCAGGAGCGCGCGGCGCTGCTGGGCTATGCGACGCCCGCGGCCTTCGTGCTGGAAGAGGAGACCGCCAAGTCGGCCGACACCGTCAACGCGCTGCTGCGCCAGCTCGCGCCGGCCGCCATGGCCTCGGCCAGGCAGGAGGCCGACGAACTGCAGAAGCTCATCGACAGCGAGCAGGCGGCCAAGAACCAGCCCAGCTTCGCGTTGCAAGCCTGGGACTGGAGCTACTACTCGGACAAATTGCGCGCCGCCAAGTACGGCTTCGACGAGAGCCAGCTCAAGCCCTATCTGGAGATCTCCAGCGTGCTGGAGCGTGGCGTGTTCTACGCGGCCCATCAGCTCTACGGCATCAGCTTCAAGCGCCGCACCGACCTGCCGGTCTACCGCGATGACGTGCGCGTGTACGACGTCTTCGATACCAACGGCAAGCAGCTCGCCATCTTCATTGCCGACCTCTACGCCCGCCCGAGCAAGCGCGGCGGCG
The DNA here is from genome assembly GCF_036404855.1 of Roseateles sp. Classification (GTDB taxonomy): domain Bacteria; phylum Pseudomonadota; class Gammaproteobacteria; order Burkholderiales; family Burkholderiaceae_C; genus Pelomonas. The sequence continues at coordinate 2,606 of NZ_DASWYS010000110.1, read as the reverse complement.
CGTGGGCGAATGCCTATGTTGGCCAGAACGCGCTGGAGGGCACGTCGCCCGTCGTCGCGAACCACCTCAATATCCCCAAGCCGCCGGCCGGTGAACCGACCCTGCTGACCTGGGACGAGGTCAACACGATGTTCCACGAGTTTGGCCATGCGCTGCACGCCATGTTCAACAAGAGCCGCTACCCGGGCCTGACCCGCGTGCCGCGCGACTTCGTCGAATACCCCTCGCAGGTCAACGAGGTCTGGGCCGACTGGCCCAGCGTGCTGGCCAACTATGCCAAGCACTACAAGACGGGTGCCCCCATGCCGCGCGAGCTGCTCGACAAGGTTGCGCGCGCCAAGCGCTTCAACCAAGGCTACGCGACGTTGTCCTACCTGTCCGCCGCCATCGTCGACCAGCGCCTGCATCAGACCAAGGCGAGCGAGATCCCGGCCGCCGACGCCGTCGTGGACTTCGAGGCCAGGGTGCTGAAGGAAGAGGGCGTCGACTTCGGCCCGGTGCCGCCGCGCTACAAGCTGCCGTATTTCAGCCACATCATGGGCGGCTACTCGGCCGGCTACTACGCCTACATCTGGAGCGAGGTGCTGGATGCCGACACCGTGGAATGGCTGAAGGCCAAGGGCGGCCTGAAGCGCGTCAACGGCGACCAGCTGCGCGCCAAGATGTTGTCGCGGGGCGGCAGCGAGGACGCGATGCAGCTGTTCCGCAACCTGGTGGGCCACGAGCCCGACATCAAGCCGCTGCTGGAGAGGCGCGGCCTGATGGTGCAGAAGCCCTGATCGGCGCGAGTTCGTCAGGCGCGACCCCCGGTGCATGCCGCTGGCATGCACCGGGGGTGTCCGCGCCGCTGATAAGCTCGGTTGCCATCACGGGAGGTCTGTTTGCACGAAGCCACGACGGAGAACACGCGTAAGAAGCTGGCAGACCATCTGCTGGCCTGGATGTGGCCACTGCTGGCGCTGGCTTCGGTCGGTTTCTCTATGGTGTTGCTCGAGGGCAAGCTGAGGGCCGAGGCGGCGTCGGACCCGCTGGTGCGCGCCATGCTCAACGATGGGTTCGTCAACGACGTCGAGGTCATCCTCCGTGTCATCGGCGAGAAGCTTGCCTCGATCCCGCCGCGGGGCTATGGGCTCGCCGCGCTGTCCGCCCTCCTCGCCTATGTGGCGCTCGCCTGGTACGACCGCATCGCACTTCGCCACATCGGCGTGCAGACGCGCGTGTCGGTCGCGTTCAGCTTCCTGTGCTCCTTCGTGGCCTACGCGCTGGGGCACAACATCGGCGCTTCCGTGGTGTCCGGCGGCGCGGTGCGGCTGCGGGCCTATGCCGCGCGGGGATTGAGCAAGGGGCAGGTCGCGATGCTGATCTCGTTCTGCTCGTTCACATTCGGGCTCGGCGCGCTGCTGCTGCTTGGCGGTGCGCTGGCCTGGGACCCGACTCTGGCAGCGCCGCTGACCGAGCGCCTGCCGTCGGGCTGGGCCTCGCCATCGGGCATCCGGGTGCTCGCTTTCGGCATGCTGGCGCTGTGCGCGCTGTACGTGGGTGCGGCCTTTCTGGGCCTGCGGCCGCTGCGCATGGGCCGCTTCCAACTGCACTATCCCAAGCCGGGCATCGTGCTGCAGCAGATCGTCGCGGGGCCGCTAGAACTGGTGGCGGCCGCGGCCATCATCTATTTCGCGCTGCCGGCGGAGGGCAATCCTGGCTTTGCCACGGTGCTCGGTGCCTTCCTGATTTCGTTCTGCGTGAGCCTGCTGTCTCAGGTGCCGGGCGGCGTCGGGGTGATGGAGGTCGTGTTCGTCGCGCTGCTGCCCGAAATGCCCGCCATGGGCGTCGTCGCCGCGCTGCTGGTCTGGCGGATCTTCTACCTGCTGGTGCCTCTGGTCGTGTCCGGCCCCATCATCCTGGCCTTCGAGGTGATGCAGTGGTTGCGACCCAAGGCCGCGACATTGCCGTCACTCCGATAGGCCCGGCGGTCGTTACAGCCCGGTCCAGGGGGTGGGGCGCGCTCGCGACACGCCCGCAAGGTCCAGCACCCGCTCCACCGTCTCCGCCACCATCTCGTCGATGGACTTGGGGTGGTGATAGAAGGCCGGCAGCGGCGGGAAGCAGATGCCGCCCATCTCGGTCACGGCCACCATATTGCGCAGGTGGGCCAGGTTCAGCGGTGTCTCGCGCACCATCAGGATGAGTCGCCGGCGCTCCTTGAGCGTGACGTCTGCGGCGCGGGTCAGCAGGTTGTCGCCCAGGCCATGGGCGATGGCCGCAAGGGACTTCATCGAGCAGGGTGCAACCACCATTGCCGCTGTCGCGAAGCTGCCGCTGGCGATGCACGCGCCGATGTCGCCGGGCGCGTAGGCGTGGTCCGCCTCGGCTTCCAGCGCCGAGCGGTCCAGCCTCAGCTCGTGGTGCGCGTTGAGGATGCCGGCGGGCGTGGCGATCAGATGCGTTTCGACGCCCAGTTCGCGCGCGCGCCGCAACAGGCGCAGCGCATAGGCCGCGCCCGTGGCCCCCGTCAGCCCGACGACGAGCCTCCCGCTCATCAGGCCGTCGCCAGCGCCTGCTGCAGTTCACCCGACTCGTACATCTCCATCATGATGTCCGAGCCGCCG